>CAYVVK010000211.1:0-9842 GCA_964454855.1 uncultured Phaeodactylibacter sp.
CTTTTTCGCCCACCTTCACCCTGCAGTTGCTGGACAATGGCAATCCCATTTCGGACTACGTTCCCGGCCAAAGCTATAAGATGCGGATAGAGATCAGCGATAGCGGCGCCAGCGGTTACGGCTTCCAGGCTGTTGCCCTTTCCGGCGAAAACGATATACAGGCAGGCGATTTCCTGAACCCGCCCGACAGCGTACAGGTCACACCGCTCAACAACAGGCAATACGCCGAGCACAGCCGGCGCAACGAGGATAATGTTTTCGAGATCGATTGGCAGGCTCCGGAAGCAGGGACCGGAGATGTGCGCTTCTACTCCGCCGTGGTAGCCGCCAATGCCAATGGCTCTTCGGGAGGCGACGGCTCCGTATTCTTAACCGAACCCATAGTGCTGAACGAAGGGGTAACAAGCAGCACGAAAACCAACGAGCTCTTTGAAGCCTTCACCATTTTTCCAAACCCGGCTCAGGAACAACTCAAGCTGCGCTTCTCTGCTCAGGCTGCCGGAGACTACCAGCTGCGGCTCATCAACCTGCAGGGCCAGTCTGTGCTGGAACGGCGCATAGCGGCAGCTGCAGGAGCGCAGGTACAAGAGCTGAATATCGGCACACTGCCCGAAGGTGTATACACCCTGCAAATTACGGACGGCAGGAAGGTGAGCAGCCGAAAGGTGGTGAAGTGGTAAAAAAATGGGGTTGTGTAGAAAGCCTAAGAAGCTGTTTGGAGGCCCTTTTTTTTTACACAACCCCAGCCCACAGAATGGAGGACATCAGTTCAGCATGAGCATCTGGCGTCCGTAGTATTCCAGCTCTTTGGCCCCTTGTTTGCTTTGATAGACATTGGCACTCAATACATACAGGCCAGGCTTCAGGTGGCCGATGCCGAATAGGGGCACCTCGAAACGCCCATCCATCAGGTTTGTGCGCGAGGAGGAGCCGATCGTAACCGTTTGGTTGTCTTCCATAGACCGGGCGAGTATTTTGGCTTCGAAGGTAAGTGGCTGGGCATCCCCGCTTATTTTCGGGACGAGCTCCACCTTGCTAATTTGCTCCTTTTGCGCAAATTTTTGCACCAGTTCCCCCTGGTGGGTCCGAATGTATAGTTCAAGATCTTTCTGGACAGGTTTCTGCGCCCTTTCTCTGCTTTCTTTTTCGGGCAGCCTCTGGGGTTTGGCCGCGGGTTCAAGTTTTTGGCGTTCCTCCGGGGGAAGCTGGTTTATCATGAAATCAGCGATCTGTTGGCCATCACAGGTTTTCAGCTTTAGGGAACCGCCCGAGAAATCGTTCTTGATCATCCAGACCTTTGAGTCCGGGTAGTAGATGGCCGAAAATTTATACCGCGGCCTTTTCTCAGCGATTTCCGGCGGAGTGGCCGGCTCTTTTTGGGGGGCCGCCTTTTTCGATTGTTTTTCTTCACTGCGGCCTGTCTTTTCTTTGTCTTTCGGGGGCTTCTCCTTTTCCGGTTCTTCGGCCTTCTCTTCTGCCGAAGGGGCATTGGCCACCCCGTACTGAGGTACATTTTCATCAATACCCTTTAGCAGCTCCATCTGTTTTTCCAGCTCCTCCACCGAGTCAAAAATCCGGCTTCGGGCGATCTCCTGGTGGTTGCCCGCCTTGAGGATGAAAAAGTATTTCTCTTTTTTGGTCTCTTTCAATTCGTAGTGATCATCCTCGCCGGCCACCCGGATGAGGGCCTGGATGCTTCCGGCACAACTCTTCTCAGAGCTGTAACTTTTGCTGAACAGCAGCGGCTCTCCATTCTTATCGTTGAAGCGGAAATAGTACTTCTCATCCTCTTTAAATTGCACCTGAAAGCCATAGGGTGAGAAGTGGCCCTCATTTGGTTGATTGGACTGTTTCATAAATTGTTTTTTTGGGTTTTCTGGGTTGAGTTCCTCCCGTTTAAGATAAGGGGGTGGCGGTAAAAAACCACTTAATTTCTCCGGGCGGGCAATTAAATAAAAATTAAATTCGGGCCGGACAGCAAAAAATCTTTTTTTATTTTTTAAGTGAGATTTAATTGGAAGCGGCCCGCTTATTAAGCGCTCCTTAATTCTGCGATTCTATCTTGCCTACGAATCATTTATTCAATAACCGCGCGCAGCATTTATACTGCGCACCAAAAAACCTTAAGATCATGGCAGCAGGAAATTTAGAATTTCAAGGAATTGCTGTAGACATTCAGAATGTAGACGTGAACATCCTCGAGAAAGCCTCCACGGCAGGTGCTCCCGGCTCCCCGCTCAGCCCGACCGTCTCCAACCAGCTGATCCAGTTGGACCAGCCTTTCGAGATCAAGTTCGACTGGGATCAAATCGCCGGTTCTTTTCTCCTGAACGGAGGCCACTGGAAGTTCGATGTTTATCTGGAACTGATGGGCCCCGGTGAGGCCACAGTGGCTGGCGGCCACTTTTCGGGCACTACACCAGCCAGCGCCACCAACGGAAGCAAAACCTATACGCTCAGTGTAAACCAAAACACTGTGGCCGCAGGAACGTACCGCATCACCGTCGCCCAGCAGTTTTATTCCCTTGGCCAGCCGAGAGCACTCGCGATGTTCGGTGACATCGGCCTGGTGAAATTCTACGAAGAACAGGTCTAACGACTTGTAAGACTGGATAATCGGAAAGAAGCCCATCCCGGGCTTCTTTCTTATTTTAGGGGCCCTTCCGATCGAGCATTTTGTACATCACCTGGACAAGTTGATGTCTCCACCCAGCTGGATGTCCCTCGTCTTCCCATTTTCCAGCACACTCATTTGCAGCGTATAAAGATAAACGCCACCGCCGGCAGCCTGCCCTTTAAAAGTCCCGTCCCATCCTTCCTGCATCGAACTGCTTTCAAATACCAACGCCCCCCAGCGGTTGAATATCTGTAGCGTAAAACTTTCCACCGGGCAATTGGTGTAGGGCTGAAAATGGTCATTTCGCCCGTCGTTGTTGGGAGAAAAGGCATTAGGCACATAAACGCTGCAAATTTCACATTCTTCCACATTGAGGCTGAGCGTCACCATTTCGCATTCATTGGAGACCAGCACCGTATACCTGCCTGGCCCCTTGGCCAGGTATTCCGGTTGCGAAGAATTATCCTGCCATAAATAAGAGGCGGCATTTTCATCCGTGACATCCAGCCTCAGGCTTTCGCCCGGGCAGAGCACGGTATCCGCGGGCAGGCGGGCGGTGATCGGGCCAGCGGTGCTAACCCCGATGGAATCGGAACGGCTTGTGCAGGCATTGGATACCGTCACGGAATACACCCCGGGCTCGGTAAGCTGGTAACCATCCCCGCTGCTTCCATCCTGCCACTGGTAGGCCAGGCCGGGAATGCCCACCTCCAGCAAAAGGCTTTCTCCGTTACACAAGGTAGTATCGCTGCCCAGGCTGAAATCAGGAATAGCCGCCGCCGTTTCCTGCACTTCGGCCGATAATTCCACTACCTCGCAGGCATTTGTGATCGTTACAGCATACGTTCCGGAGGAAGTGGCCGTGAAGGAAGGGCTCGTTGAGCCATCCTGCCACAGATAAGTAGCCCACGGATTGGATACATTGAAAATGGCTTCCTCTCCCGGGCAGAGGCTGGTGTCGTTCAACTCGGCAGTGATAGGGCTCGCCGTTTCTACGGTAATCTCGCCCTGAGCTTCTCCGCAGGCGTTGGTGACCGTTACGGCGTAAGTCCCGGCCTCGTTGATGGAGCGCACCGGGCCGGTGCTGCCGTCTTCCCACCGATAGGTGGCGTCCGGGTTGGACACATCGAGCACCAGGGACTCGGCGGAACAAAGCGTGGTATCGTTTCCCAGGTTGACGCTGGGCGAAGCCTCCGAAGCCATTACCTGTATGGTATCGCTCAGGGTACCGCAGGAGGCCGAAACCTCTACCCAGTACACTCCCGGTGCGGAAATTTCGAGGGAAGGGCCAGTACTGCCGTCGCTCCAGGAATGCGCGCCGTCCAGGCCGGTTTCGAGCCGCAGGGGCTCTCCGTCACAGAGTGTAGTGTCGGGGCCCAGGTTCAGGGAAGCACTGGCCGCCGGAGAGCCGAAACGCAGGCTGGCGGGCAGGCTCGGGTTGCCGCACAGGTCCAGGGCTTCTGTATCGCCATCAACGATCAGCTCCAGGCTCACCGAATCTTGGGGAGAGATGGGAGGGCTAACGGCCAGGGTGAATTCCCGGCTGTAACCTCCTCCGGCATCACAGTTTGCCGATGACAAGGATAAGGCATAGGGGCCGCCCGGGCCGATCAGCTGAAAATTGGCGGCGCCGAGGGTGGCACACTGAATGTACTCGGAAAACCGGACGGTTACCTCCTCGCCGTTACAGGTATTGGGATAGGTAGCCTGGGCGAGCAGCGGCGGCGTATCGTCAAAAATTCCAACCTCTGCCGACAAGCCGAAGTCTAAGGTGTACCCCCGGGAAGAGACAGAAGAAAAGTTGATGATGCAAAGGGCATAAGTATTGCCTTCCTCTACGGCTACAAGGCCGTTGAACGGATTGAAGCCGTTGTTCATATCGGGGGGGAAATTATTGCAATTCGGGCCCTGTTCATCGTATTCGGAGGCGCCGGTAGCGCCGGTAGGGCCGTGGCAGCCGTTTCCGCCTGCCGCATTACAGCTGACGATCAGGGAAGGGTCATTAAAGATGTCTTCGCAACTTGCTTCCGTGATGTCAAAGACTATCCAGTCGTAATCCTGGTTGGGGTCATTGGGTGTGAGGACAAAACCGAACTGGCCCGAATTATTAACCGTAAAGGTATACCAGATGGAATGGCTTTCCCCCACGGTGCAATTGTTGGAAGCTCCAAAATCTTCGATACTGCCGTTGCCGACAGGCGCCCGGTTTTCTTCATAGACCTGTTGGCAGACGGGTATTGCGCCCAGGCAATCCTGAACGGAGGCGGGTTGGGCCTGTAAAGCCAGGTAAAGGAAGGCCCCTAAAGCAGATAGCGTAGACTTTAGCATGTTTTTGGGATTGGTTAAATAAAAGCGGCTGCTGGCTACGGGCTTTTCAGGCCCAATGCCGGGAAAGGCATGGCAAATGCAACCTTATGTCTTACGTTTGGATTTCACCTAACTGGGATCAAGCCTGGCCGGCTTTTTCAGGAGATATGATTTGACTGATGAGGAGTTTCTGTAAAGTGGCGCAATGTGCTAATTTTCAAAAAAAAAACGGCATCTGGGTAACGCTTTAACAAAATTAAGTAATAATTAAGTAGGAATTAAGTGCAAAGAAGCGTAAAATTAAATATCTTAATTTTACCCATTCAGGCCATATTCCCCTGCTTTAGCGACGCGCGATCAATAACTGTCGGCTTTCTAGGAGTGCTTTTTCCTTTATCCTGCGTTGAGGAACCGCCGCCCTTAGCCCCACTAAGGGCGGGAACCCTCGCCTTGGCTAAAGAAAAAATCACTGGCCTAGCCAAACACGACACTTATTAAACGCGCGTCGCTTAGTGTACTGTTTTTTCACCGGCATCCGCTCTGCCCGAGGATGCGGCCGGAGAAAACAGGTTCTGTCTAAGAAAGAGAAAATGTACTTTAACCCCAACCCCCCAAACCATGAGAAAACCCCATGTGCTTATTTTCTATTCCCACCACAAGGAAAGACAGTTATGCGAAGGGCTCGAAGAAAAATTCTCACTCCGCTTTTTCCCTTTAGGCGCCGAACCGAATGCAGAGCCATACAACGAGCAGGCCTCGCTTGCTCTCATCTTTGATTCTTCAAAAGAAGAAGAAGGCCTTGCTACGATGGAGAGGATCAAAAGCGCCTTCCCACGATTGCCGCTCATACTTGCCGTCAAAGAACCTTCAAAAAAATACCTGTTGGCGGCCCTGAAATACAAGGTAGCCGACTTTCTCATATTTCCGGTCGATAAAGCCGGCCTTCTTCGCACTGCTTCACAGGCGTTCAGGGATAGTAAAAAGCCTGGCCTGGCCGAAAAGGCTAAAAACTGGCTGGCAGATTTTCACCACGGCGCACATTCCATGCTTGCCCGGCTCGCTTCCTCGCTCTCCTGCCCCGAAAGGCAAGAAGCCCTGCAGGAGGAGAAGGCTTTCTCCCACCCCTACCTCCATTTCCCAAATAAGCTGGAACCGGAGGGCTCATACGATATGAACGTACAGTTTTTTGGCAACCTGAGTATCAGGGCCGGAGAAAGGCCCACTCCCCGGATAAAGGGCAAGAAGAACGCCACGGTCCTGGCCTACCTGCTCTTTCACCACCATCGGCCTACCCATAAGGACATCCTTATGGACAGGTTCTGGAGGAATTACGCTACTTCCTCCGCCCGCAATTCACTGAATGTGGCGATATGCCACATCAGGAAGAGCTTGTCGAAAACCTTCCACAAACAGGAGATCATCGTGTACCACCGGGAAAGCTATGGCATCAACCCCGAGCTGAAGGTCATTACCGACACGGAGAAATTCATTCACTACTGGAAAAGAGGCAGCGCTATCGAGTCGTCACAGGGTATGGCACAGGCGCTCAAGACGTACAATACCGCCCTGGGCTATTACAAACAGGAGTTTCTATCCGACATCCGCTTCGACAGCTGGTGCGACCATGAAAGAGACAACCTGAAGGAGATCTATCTATACATCCTGAACAGGCTGGGCACTCACCTATTCGACGAAAAACAATTCGAGGCTTGTATCAATATCAATAAGAAGATGCTGAAGGAGGACAGTTGCCTGGAGGAGATCCACCGCAAACAAATGGCCTGCTATTACAAAGTAGGCCTGGCCGACCTGGCGCTCCGGCAGTACATCAGGTGTAAAAAAGCACTGGAAAAAGAATTGAACCTGGAACCCTCCCTGCCGACCGTAGAGCTATTTAAAGGCATACAAGCCGGCAAACTTATTCAGGTGTAATACACTCCCTATAATACCCCAGGGGAGTATAAGACGTTGAGCCACCGCCATAGCTTTTGGAAACAGCCTGGCCAGCTGTTCCAAAAGCTATCTTTTTTCGGCAAAAAAGCTGAATTCCCAAGGCCTCCATCCCTTCTCTTTACCCATTGCCGTATTCAAATATCTAGCCGATTGCTGAAACATTATCTTTTGATCTCCGTTAAGTAACGGAAGTTTAAAGAAGCTGTTTGAATTCAATCTTTCAGTTTTGTTTTTATTGTAACCACGCTAACAGATAACCCGGCGCCGGGGCCGCCCATCAAAGTAAAAGCATGGCTTATATATTTTATTGCTATATTTGCTTTATGCTTTCTCACCTATCCCATTAAACTTGCCTAAACCCCAGTCTTCAAAATTAGAACCCGTGTGTTTTTAAGCGAAACCACTATTTTTTAACGTCAAGAAAGTCAGATCATGTCGAAATATTTTGAACTCCGTACCGAGGGTTTTGAAAAGCATTCCTGCGAAAGCCGCCGCGAGGGAGATTGGTTCATATTTGAATGCCCGGACTGCAATTACATACGAAGGTGGAATCCAAAAACCAAAGAAATGAAGGTGACCGGTGATAGTGACGAAAACATTTTGCACAGCGGCCGCTATGAAGCACCGGGCTTGCAGATAGACACCTACAATCCGAATTAGTGGCCGAGCCTTGCTAGGATCAAAATATCCTGGAAATCTTTGCTGGCCTTCTTATCGCGCCCCGGCCAGTAGCCGTAGTACCTGTTTTCTACCTCAAGGCCGGCTGGCCGGATCATATGCTCCTCGAGGTAGCTTTCCTCGTATGCCACATTGGCCGCCTGTACCTGCTCGTCCATCAGCCGGTAGTGGTCGCGATCATACGGGAAATTGAAGTGAGGGTTGGCCTGTGATAGTCGGGCAGCCTTTTCGTTCCAGAGGAAGAAGGTAGCGAAGCAGCGCCCTCCGGGCCGCAGCACCCGGGCAATCTCATGCAGGTAGTTCGCCACCTCATCGGGCAGCATGTGGGTGAAAACAGAAGTGAGAATGACGAAGTCAAAATCTTCATCCGCATAGGGAAAGCGGAATTCCGCCGCATTATTGCCTCCGGAGCGGTACAGGCCGTTATCGAGATCAACGTAGGTAAACTGAAAGTTCGGATAGCGGCTGCTAATGGCCTTTTCGCACCAGCGCACCCCCAACTCCACCACATCAAAGCCCTCATAACTGCCCCGCTCATCGAGGTATTCCGTGAGCGGCACAGCGATGCGGCCAATGCCGCTGCCCACATCCAGCACCCGATGGTGAGGCTGCAAGCCTGCCAGTTCTACAAAATACTCCCGCATCTTCTTCCCCTGTGCCCGGAAATCACCGGAGCCGGTGTAAACCAGGCCACGCGGCGGCGTCATGGGGCCGCGCCGCCCGCTCAGGCCTTCGTACAGGTCTACGGGCAGGTAATAGAGCCGCCGCGCCAGGAAGCGCCAGGCGGGAGGGAGGGTGTAGTAGAGTTTGCGGAGGTTGGGCATTTTCCGTGTATTCGTGTATTCGTGTATTCGTGTATTCGTGTATTCGTAAAGTTGTCTGTTTTTTCTCAAATCAAATCTTGTTGTTGATCAAAACAACTCAATCCTTCATTCCTTCATTCCCTCCAGCAAGGCCGGCCGCTGGGAGATCTCGTGATAGCAGATCACACCCTCACAGAAATAATGCGCGACCATGCTTTTTCGCAGGCCGTATTTTTTGTACAGGGCCTTGTTGTGTTGCAGTCTGCTGCTGTTGAGCAAATTGTTGGCTACGTAGGCCAGTTTAAGCCCCCGCAGCGCACCGGTGTAACGGCTGAATAGTTTTCCGAGTGAGATCATGGGGGCAAAGGTAAGGAAGGGGTCAAAACTTTGACAAGTTTTCCCTTTAATAGGTAAGTATTTCCTGCAACCCGGTTTTAATGGCAGACAACTTTTCAGAGCTTATTTTTCCAATTTTATTGATCAGCCTCGACTTAAGGTTGGCGTACCAGATCGACCCCTGTTTCATAATTTTTCAACTTGATCCAGAAAATCATCTAACCCCATCTCAGCCAGCTCCATTTGTTCTTCATCGTTGGCGGCTCTCTGAAAAGACCGGATATATTCTGCTTTTTTTATACTCTCGAGATAATGCCTAATGGAACGCTCGATCAACTGATTCTTAGGAATATTTAGCTTTCGAGCATATTCATTTAGCTGCTCGATCAACTCGATCGGAAGCGTACTAGAATATGTAGCTTTCATATTGATGATATATATTTATAAACTGAAAATAAGAATTTATTTTCAAATAATTAACGTAAATCCTCCTGAAGAGTTCCCATCATGGAGAATAAAAACTCGGGCGGCAATAGAAGTATGTGTTTAGCGCCGGTCCCGGAACGCCCCTTTTAAGGGGCCTGTTCAAAGATAAACACGGTTGAAATACTCTTGTTGGAGGGGTAATTATGGGATATTTAGCCTTGCCGGATAAATCCAGCGCTCCGAATAAGCGGTCGCTAAACACATACCAATAGAAAATTGCCGCCCGAGCCATAAACCGGATAAGATGTTCAACTGAAAAATGCAGGAACTAAGCGCTCACCAACGCTGCCTTCCATCCAGACTCGCCTCATACTGAGGAAAATTATGCATGGCCTCATAGACCGTGGCCAGTATCCGCCGCCGCGTTTTCAGCCTGTTGAGCTTGTAGTTGCTCATGGAGGGATAGGTGCGGTTGGAGAGGAAGACGTAGACCAGTTCCGACTCCGGGTCGGCCCAGGCGCAAGTGCCGGTGAAGCCCGTATGGCCGAAGGTGCGCTCGGAAGCCTCCGCCGGCAGGTTGATCCAGCGGCTGGGGTCCAGCTGCCGCATGTCGAAGCCGATGCCGCGGCGGCTGTCTTTGGGGTGGCGGGTAGTGAAGGTGGCGATGGTCGTATCCTGCAGCAGGCGGTGGCCGCCATACTGGCCGCCGTTGAGCAGCATCT
>CAYVVK010000212.1:0-9807 GCA_964454855.1 uncultured Phaeodactylibacter sp.
GCCGGTGGCCACGCCGCCCAATGCCGTGGTCTTCGGCTCGGGCTATCTGCGCATTCCCGATATGGTGCGCAGCGGATTGTGGATGAACCTTATATCCATACTCCTGGTCAGCCTGGCGGTGTATTTTCTGCTGCCGGTGCTCTGGGGGATAGAGCTGGGGCACTTTCCGGAGAACTTCAAGAAGTTAATCGGAGAGTAGTTTTTATTCCTTGATCTCCTGGCACAGCTCCACCAGCACTCCATTGGCTGATTTAGGGTGGAGGAAGCAGACCAGCTTGTTGTCGGCGCCGCGCTTGGGGGCGGCGTTGAGCAGCTGGTAGCCCTGCTCCCTGAGGCGCTCCATCTCGGCGTGGATGTCTTCCACCTCAAAGGCGATGTGGTGGATGCCCTCGCCCCGCTTCTCGATGTATTTGGCGATGGCGCTCTCCGGAGCGGTGGCCTCCAGCAGCTCGATCTTGGACTCTCCCGATTTGAAGAAAGAGGTTTTCACATGCTCTGAGGCTACTTCTTCTTCCTTGTAAGGAGGTTTGCCAAATAACTGCTCAAATAATGCATTGCTTTTCTCCAGGTCTTTCACGGCGATGCCGATGTGCTCTAAGCGTTTCATAGGTTGAGATTGTTGGATTGTTGGATTGTTGAGACTGCCCACTGCCTCCCGCGCCCCTCAAGTCCCCTGAAGGGGAAGGGCTGCCCGCTGCATCCTGTTGAGCGTAGCGAAACCACACTGCCTACTGCCCACTGCCCACTGAATCCTGCCTCATTTCCATCAGCTTCACGTAGCGAAGGAAAACGCCCCAGGCCATGGTAGCGCTGACCACCAGGCCCACCCTTCCATCCAGGAAGCCGAGCTGCAGGATATAGTGTTTAAAGAAACGGAAAAGCGGCTTAAAGAGCAAGTGAAAAAGGTGAATTCGGCCGGTTTTTTCGGCATGGTCCCGGGCCGACCAGATGGCGTAGCGGTGCATCTTGTCCAGAAAGTGGGTGGAATCGCGATAGGTATAGTGGAGCAGCTTTTGTTCCAGCCTGCTCACCCGCAGGCCTTCGGTGATGATCTCCTCGTGCACCTGTTTGTCGTTGTAGCGGGAGAGGTCGCGACGGAAAAAGCGCACCACGGCATCGCCCTGCCAGCCGCTGAAGCGCACTTCTTTGCCCATAAAGAAATTGCGGCGGCCTATCCAGAAGGCATCGTAGGGGATGTGTTCCTGGTTGAGCCACTTCTGGACCTCCAGCTTGAGGGCTTCCGGTACCCGTTCGTCGGCATCGAGCAACAGCACCCACTCGTGGCTGGCCTGGGGAATGGCCCAGTTCTTCTGGTCGGCCGGGCCGTCGTACTGACGCTGCATGACCCGGCGGGTATGCTGCCGGGCGATCTCCACGGTGCGGTCGGTACTGAAGGAGTCCACTACGATGATCTCATCGGCCCAGGCCACAGTTTCCAGAACGGCCTGTATGTGGTGCTCTTCGTTGAAGGTGGTAATGATGACGCTGAGGGAATGCATGCGGGGGGCATTTTTTTTCTATTCCTCCACCTGGCCGTAGGCAATGAAGTAGGGGTTGCGCAGGTTCTCCTTGTTATACCGCAGCGGTTCTCCGCTATCCCTTTCCACCACTTTTCCGCCGGCCTCTTCCAGGACGGCCTGAGCAGCGGCGGTATCCCATTCCATGGTGGGGCCGAGGCGCGGATAGACATGCGCTTCGCCGCGGGCTACGATGAGGAATTTCAGCGAGCTGCCCTTTGACACCATTTCGGGTTCGTCGAGCTTTTCTATGAACTCACGGGTATCGTCATTGAGGTGAGAACGCGAGCAGACCACTTTGATGCCTTCGTCGGAAAGGCGAAAAGAAGCGGCATCCAGCTTTTCGGTATTGCCGTTTTTCTCCAGGTAGGCGCCCTCGCCTTTCGCGGCCCAGAAAGTTTCGTTGAAGCAGGGCACATACACCACGCCGAGCACCGGCTCCCGCTTGTGGATGAGCGCGATGTTGACGGTAAATTCACCGTTTCGCTTGATGAATTCCTTGGTGCCGTCCAGGGGGTCGACCAGCCAGTTGTACTCAAAGCCCTTGCGCTCCTCGTAAGGTATGGCCTTATTCTCTTCGGAAACGATGGGGTACTGCACCTCCAGTTTTTCCAGCGCCTCGCAGATGATGTCATTGGCTTTTTTATCGGCGATGGTGAGCGGCGATTCATCTGCTTTCATTTCGACCTTGAAGTCCTCCTTTCCATAAACGGCCATAATGGCGGCGCCCGCCCGGCGAGCGATCTGGGCCACTTCCTGTGCCAGTTCTTTTCTGTCCATAGTTGAATTCTTGTACATTTGAGTTTAATAAGAAATGAGGCACAAACGAACCACATATTTATGCTCGTTTTACTTATTCCTCATTCCTAAGCAACCTTTATACTGCAATTCAGTATAAAAGGTTACCTGGCGAAGAAGGTGGCAAGCCAGCTTCGCGATTGTCAAAGGTAGGTTTTTTTTAAAGGATAAAATATAGACATGAGCAAAGTACTCGTTACCGGCGGCTGCGGATATATCGGCAGCCACACCATCGTCGACCTCACCGATAACGGCTTCGAGGTGATCTGCGTGGACAACCTCAGCAATTCCAGTGAAGACGTACTGGACGGCATAGCCGCCATTACCGGCAAAAAGGTGAAAAACTACGCCATCGACCTCTGCTGGGAAGATGCCACTGAACAGGTCTTCCGGGACCATCCCGATATAGACGGCATCATCCACTTCGCAGCCTTCAAGCAGGTGGGCGAATCGGTCCATCAGCCGGTACGTTACTTCCGCAACAACCTCAACAGCCTGCTCAACCTGCTGGACATGATGGAAAAGTACAAGGCCAAAAACCTCATCTTCTCCTCCTCCTGCTCGGTATACGGCAATGCGCAGGAACTGCCGGTAACGGAAAACACCCCTTTGCAGGAGGCCGAATCGCCCTATGCCCGCACCAAACAGATGGGCGAGCAGATCATCCGGGATTTTTCCCGCATCCACCCCAAACACAAATCCATCCTACTGCGCTATTTCAACCCCGCCGGCGCGCACGAAAGCGCAAAGATCGGAGAGTCGCCTGGCAACAAAGCGTCTAACCTGGTGCCTGTCATTACGGAAACCGCCATCGGCAAACGCCCGGAAATGACGGTCTTCGGCGACGACTACAACACGCGCGACGGCAGCTGCATCCGCGATTACATCCACGTCATGGACCTGGCCAATGCCCATACCAAAGCCCTGCAATACCTGCTGGAAGACAGGAACGAAAGTAATTGCGAAGTCTTCAATCTCGGCATAGGCGAAGGGGTGAGCGTGCTGGAAGCCATCAATGCTTTTATGAAGGTGACCGGCCAGCCCCTGCAATATCGCATCGGCGAACGGCGCCCCGGCGACGTGGTGGCCATTTACGCCAATAACGACAAGGCCGCCGAACGCCTCGGCTGGGAACCGCAACGCGACATTAATGACATCATGCGTACGGCCTGGGCGTGGGAGAAGGAGCGGTCGAAAGATAAAAGTAAAAGGTGAAATTCGATAAGGTAAAAGGGGGGTAATGCCGGTAGCTGGATTGAGGATTCAGGATTCAGGCATTTAGGATTTAGGATTTAGGATTTAGGATTTAGGATTTGGCGCTATGCCCGTGTCTACAGCCCAACAGACCGGAACTCCGGTAGCCCCGGCCATACGCAGGGCTGTTAAGTTATGCCCCCGCTCGCCCCTTCTTCTAATGAACTGATTTACAGTGGGTGGTTGCACCTCCTTTCTTCGCCCGTCCGAAGCCTGTAGGGCGTAGGCGGGAGGAGGCCGGGAGGCGTGAGAGGGCATTTTAAAGAGAACTTAACAGCCCTGCGGCCTTCCCGGGCAGGCATAGGCAATGAAATGATAAAAAAAGCCCAGGCAAAACGCCTGAGCCGGTCTTCCAAGGACGATCTTGGTTTTTCTAAAACTCCAGTTCTTCCATATTATATTTATCCGGGTCCACACGGATCTTATCACTCTCGATGATCATGAAGTCGCCGGACTCGGCCTGCAGATAGATGTAATCCACCTTATCCACCACCTCTCCGGAAGCCGGCAGGATGCGGCGGTATTTGGTGAGGATGTCCAGGTCGGCGTCACCGTCCAGGTCGGTCACCCAGCTGTCCTGCTGGTAGCAGAAGCCGTTTTCGCAGAACGCATAGGCCAGAAGCTGCACCGGTTCCACCACTTCGCCATTGGTTTCAAAGAGCACCAGGGTATTGGGCCCCTTGTCGGTAGGCATGCGTATGATGTAGTGTTCCTTTTCCTGCCCTTTGATGCTGTAGGTGGCGTAGATGGCGCCATTCTCCACCAGATCGCGATACTCATCGGTAAACAGCTCTTTGTGAGCCTCGCCGATCTCAGTGCCGGTAAAGTAATAACCATAGGGGATCTCCGCTTCGGGGATGGCAAAGGCTTTCAGGTTGCCCACCTCGCTGTCTTCAAACTGAGCGATGAAACCCGCCACCTCCGGAGAAACCGGAATATTGGCCGCCGGATAGGGGCGTTCCTGGTATTGCTGGTAGGGTTCTTTGAGGGTATCGCCTTCCACTACCTGAGCGCTGAGGGCACTTACGAAAAGGAAGCAACTGGCAAAAAAGGATATCAGTATCTTCATTATGATGATTTTTTTGAATGGACAATTACACTCTGCAGCGGGAGCAGGCAGAGGATTAATTCGTTGATTACCAGTTATAAAACAGGGAGAATGGGGGTGGATGTTCGAAAACAATGCCAAGTCCAAACGTCGTGACGTCCAGACGTCAGCTGACATTCAGACATTCAGACATCCCGACATCTAGTGCTTTGGGAGTTAATTAATTGACAGGTAGTTGGTGTTATAATAGATTGATAACCCGTTGATTATTTCGACTGCCGACTGTCAACTATTTACTGCCGACTGCACTAGACGTCTTGACGCCTGACCGTCGCCCAGGCCACCAGTGCTCCGCCCCAGGCCATGATAGCCGTGATCCGCATAACCAGCTCGAAAGTTTGCACAAAACTCCGGCCGATCATCTGCTGCACTTCTTGCTGCCGGCTGCCCGAGAGGCCTTCCGGCGGTTTCGCCTCCGCCAGTTCAGAGGCTTCGCTCTGCAGCGCGTCCATCTGGCCGGCATTCAGCCCCAGGGATTGTACCTGCTCCAGCAGTTCATTGCTGAAGTGCAGCAAAGCGACGGCGCCCAGCACGGCGACGGCGATCAGGCCGGCGGTACGCGAAATGGCATTGTTCACGCCGGAAGCCACACCCGAGTACTTTTCCTCCACGGCATTCATCACCGCCGTAGTCAGGGGAGCCACCGTAATGCCCATACCGATACCCAGGGTGAGAAAAGCCGGAAAATAAGTATTCCAGTAAGCCGAAGGGCCGGCCGTGATGCCTGGCAGGGAGAGTAGCCAGAAGCCCGCGCCCGTAACCAGCGGCCCCACAATAAGCGGCAGGCGTGAGCCATAGCGGTCGGCGTACCAGCCGGAAGCTCGCGACATCAGCGAGATCAGGCCGGCGAAGGGCAGGATGGCCAGGCCTGTCTGCATTTCGGAGTAGCCCTGCACCTGCACCAGGTTGAGCGGCACGAAAAAAAGGCTGGCGCTGAGGGCGCCGTACACCATCAGGGTCAGCAGGTTGGTGCCGGAAAAGGTGCGGTTGCGAAACAGCTTCAGGGGCATCATGGGGTGGCGGCTGCGGTATTCCTGCCAGAGGAACAGGCCCAGCGCTATCGCCCCGCCACTCAGCGAGAGGACGATCTCCCATTGGCCCCAGCCGCGGCCCGGCGCCTCGATAAAGCCGAAGGTGAGCCCCGCCAGGCCCAGAGTGGCCAGCACGGCCCCCGGGATGTCCAGTGCTTTGGTTTCCGGCATTCTGGTTTCCGGCACCTTCCGGGCCAGCAAAATGGCGGAAAGAAGCCCTAAAGGCAGGTTGATAAAAAAGATGGCCCGCCACAGCCCGGCGCTCGCCAGCCACCCGCCCAATACGGGGCCGATCACGGTAGTCAGTGCACTGAAAGTAGACCATACCCCGTAGGCTCTGCCCCGCCGTTGCTTAGGAATAAGCGCGGCAATGATCGACAGGCTGCCCGGCACCATCAGCGCCCCGCCCAGCCCCTGCACCGCCCGGCCGGCGATCAGCAGTTCGATATTGGGCGCCAGGCCGCAGGACAAGGAGGCCAGGCTAAAGAGTGCAATACCGATGATGAACACCCGTTTCCGCCCGAAGTGGTCGCCCAGCGCCCCGCCGATCAGCATCAGGGCGGAGAGAAAAAGCATGTAGGCATTAACGATCCACAGCAGCGCCTTGCCCTTCACCTCAAAATCGCGCTGTATGGCGGGCAGCGCCACGTTCAGGGCCGAAGAATCGATGAAAGCCATGCTGGAGGCCAGCACGGTGGCGATGAGGAGCCATTTTTCGTCTTTTTTGTTTAGGGTGGGCATGGTTTGGTGGTGTTGAGGTGTTTCGGTGTTGCCCCGCCTTCGTGGTACTTCGGCGGGCAGAGGGTGTTGAGGTGTTTCGGTGTTGAGGTGCCCTCCGCGAACGGCGAACAGCGAAAAGCAAACAACCACCCTCACCTTCGCGGTCAATCCACCCTACGCAATACCGCCACATGCCGCGCTCCCACCGGAAAGGCCTTCACCTCCGGGATCTCCTCGCCTTCATGCATGGCCTCGCCGTTAATAGTCAGAGGCTCCGTTTTACCGGAGATGATCTCGTAGTGCAGCTCTTCTCCTACGAGCTCTACCATGCTCAGCAGCAGCGTGCCCATCACTTCAAAGCGGCTGTACAGCTTCCCGTGGATGAGGATGGCATCGAGGGCAATGGTATTCTGCTCATCGATCTGATACCAGCCTTTTTCCGCGTCCACGGTTTTCAGCAGGTATTCGCGTTTGTCATCCTCCCCGTAGAAGATCGTCCAGGTATAAACAGAATCCAGCGGCAGGATGTGCAGTTCCATGGGCAATTCCCGGGCTTTGCCTTCAGGGGTGAAAATTTCCAGGGTACCCGCCCACCGGCCTTCCCAGAATCCGGGAAAAGCAACCTCCTGCGCCGACAGCAGCGAAAAAGGAAGAAAAAAAAGTAGTAATAATGGCTTCATAGAATTAGTTTTAACCATACCTCCAAGCTTCGCCTTGGAGCAAACCGTACCTCCAAGCTTCGTCTTGGAGCAGAAAAAATTAAAACCCGCTAGCAGGAACCCACCCCTCCATGCGGCTAAATCCAGATCCAAATGCTTTCTAAACTACCCGCCCTCTTCATCCTCCTCCTCCTGCCCCTATTATCCATCGGGCAGGAAAACTACTTCCAACAAGAGCTGGACTACCAGATCGACGTCCGGCTGGACGACGAAAAGCACTTCCTCCACGGCCACATCACCATCACCTACCAAAACAACGCCCCGCAAGCCCTGGACAGCCTCTACTTCCACCTTTGGCCCAACGCCTACCGCAACCGGCAAACGGCCTACGCCCGGCAGGAGGCCCGCCGCGGCGAAACGGCCTTTTACTTCGCGGAAGATAGCAAAAAGGGCGGGATCGACAGCCTGGACTTCCAGGTAGATGGCGCGCCTGTCCGCTGGGCGCTGCATCCGGAGCATATAGACATTGCCGTATTGCAGCTGCCGGCGCCCATTCCCGCCGGTGGAGCTTCCCCTGCCCTACTCCCGCCTCGGCCACTACGGGCAGGCCTACCAGATCACCCAGTGGTACCCCAAGCCGGCGGTATACGACGAGGCCGGCTGGCACCCCATGCCCTACCTGGAAATGGGAGAGTTCTATTCCGAATTCGGCAACTTTGAGGTGCGCATCACCCTGCCCGAAAATTACGTGGTGGCGGCTACCGGCGCCCTGCAAACCGAAAGTGAAAAGGCCTTTTTACAAAAAAAGGTAGCCACTACTCCCGCCCTTATCGACAGCCTGCTGGAAGAGCCGAGCCCCAGCCTCGCCCACCCACCTTCCAGCCCCCGGCTGAAAACCATCACCTACCAGGCGGAAAAGGTGCACGACTTCGCCTGGTTTGCCGACAAGCGCTTCCTGGTGCAGCACGATACCCTGCCGCTGGCCTCCGGCAGGACGGTAGGCATCTGGGCCTTCTTCCCCCCCTATGCCCTGGACACCTGGCAGGAGGCCGCCTCCTTCAACCGCCGGGCGGTACAGTTCTACTCCGAAAAGGTAGGCGAGTACCCCTATCCGCAGGCTACGGTGGTGCAGACCCTCGTTACCGGCGGCGGTATGGAGTACCCCATGATCACCAACTGCGGCCCTTCCGGCGATGCGCAGGGGCTGGACGAGCTCATCGCCCATGAGGTGGGGCACAACTGGTTTTACGGCATCCTGGCCTCCAACGAGCGCACCCATCCCTGGATGGACGAAGGCCTTAACAGTTACTACGACCATCGTTACAGCCGGCAGTACTACGGCGAAGTGGCCTTCTCCTACCTGCCCGATTTCCTGATGAACAGCAGCGAGATGGGCATTTTCGAGCTGGCCTACCTCTACCAGGCGCGCCGCCGGCTGGATCAGGCGCCGGAAACCCATTCCAACCAGCTCAGCGAGATCAACTACTTCCTGGGCGCTTACGAAAAGCCGGCCAAGGCCCTGGGCTACCTGGAGGAATACCTCGGCACCGCCCGCTTCGACGCCATCATGCAGGCCTACTACCGGCAGTGGGCCTTCCGCCACCCGCAACCGGAAGATTTCCGAAAGGTGGTGGAGGAAGGCGCGGGCCAGAAGCTGAACTGGCTGTTCGACGGCCTGCTCTTTTCCAGCCAAAAGCAGGACTACGCCATCAGCGGGATAGAACAAGAACGCGATTCCATCTTCGTACGGGTGAAGAACAAAGGCGATTTTCCCCCGCCCTTCCTCATCAGCGCCATGGCGGGCCCCGATCCGGCAGTGGAATTCTGGGTGGAAGGTTTCGAGGGAGAGCGCCGCATCGGCCTGCCCGCCGGCATTTACACCGAGATCGTCCTCGACCGGCCCCGGCTTACCTTCGACCTGTACCGGAAAGACAATCAGATCGAGCTGCAAGGGCCCTTCAAAACGTGGGAGCCCCTGCACTTCCAGTTCCTCGCCGGCATAGAAGACGCCAGCCGCAGCACCCTCTACTGGGCGCCCCTGCTCAGCTGGAACGCCTACGACCGATGGCTGCCGGGCCTGCTGCTCTACAATACCGCCATACCGGAAAAGCGGCTGGAATGGCGGCTGGGAGCCTTCTACGGCACCAACAGCCGAAGCCTGGCGGGGCTGGGGGATGTGCACTATAACTTCTACCCGGAAGGAAACTTCGCCCGGCGCCTGCAACTCGGCCTGGCTGCCAGGCGCTTCCACTTCGATGACTTTCCAAGGGAGGATGTGCTGCTGCAATACAACCGATGGCAACCCTACCTGAGGATAGATCTGGAAAAGCCGGCCATCAGCAACCGCTACCGGCAGTTGGAACTGCGCGGCATCTGGCTGCAACGGGAGGAGCTGCAGTTTGACATCGAAGGCAATTTCCTCGGTAAGGAATGGACGACAGACGCCATTCAGGAAGCCCGCTTCACCACCGAGCAGCGCCGCGCCATCGACCCCTACTCCTGGACGGCAGCGCTGGAACAGCAGTCGTACGAAAGCCTGGGCGGCGAGCAGGAAGGCTACCTCAAGGCCTCCCTGGAGTGGCAGCAGGCTTTTACCTATCAGCGCGATCGCGAAGTGGAGCTGCGTATCTTCGCCGGGGCATTCCTGTACAACAGCCAGCGCAATGCCGGCCGCATCGCCCCCGGCGCCTTCAACCTCATCTCCCAGGGCTACAATGACT
>CAYVVK010000213.1:0-9791 GCA_964454855.1 uncultured Phaeodactylibacter sp.
ACGTTCCAACGTTCCGACGTTCCAACGTTCCAACGTTCCAACGTTCCGACGTTCCAACGTTCCAACGTTCCAACGTTCCGACGTTCCGACGTTCCGACGTTCCGACCTTCCGACCCAAAAACTTCAGCCTATGTTCTCTACCCAAAACCCCATCGTCCTGCTCGGAGCCGGCAACCTCGGCTACCATCTCGGAAAACGCTTGTCGGAGGTGGGCGCACCATTGGCCCAGGTATTCAGCCGGCAGCCGGAAAAAGCCAGGGCGCTATCGGAGGAGACGGGCGCGCAGCCGGTTTACCGGATGCAGAGCATTTCACCTTCCGCCGGACTGTACATCCTCGCGGTAAGCGATGACGCCATCGCGCCCGTGGCCGAACAGCTGGCGCGCTTTCTTTCCGGCGACAAAGCGGTGGTGCATACCTCGGGAGCGACGCCATCCACGGTTTTACAGCCCCATTTCCAAAACTACGGCGTCTTCTACCCGCTACAAACCTTCTCCCGAAATAAAGCGGTGAATTTTTCCAGCATACCGGTCTGTATCTACAGCCCGGAAAAGGCCCTGGAAGTACAACTTCAAACACTGGCTCAACAACTCAGCGAGCAGGTATACCGGATCGATGATGAAGAGCGGGCAGTATTACACGTAGCTGCCGTTTTCGTCAACAATTTTACCAACTACCTCTATCAGGCCGGCCATCAGATAGTAAAAGAGAAAGGCCTTCCTTTCGAGATGCTGCTGCCGCTCATCCGTGAGACTGCCGACAAGATCGAACAGGCCTCGCCGGAGGCTATGCAAACCGGCCCGGCCCGGCGCGGCGACCGGAAAACCATAGCACAGCACCTGGAATACTTGGAAAAATTTCCGAAATTTGAAGCCATCTACCGTTTGTTGTCCGATAACATTAGCGAACAATACCAGAAAGAATAATGCGCATTGCCGGCTATATTGAACATTCCGTCCTTAAGATCACCATCTTCCAAATGGAAAACAAGTATGCCGTGAAGTTCGAAGCCGGCCTGTTCGAGCAGACCTATAAGTTCCGCGCCGGCGGGCCGCTCAATTCCGTAGAGGACATCCGTAAATTGGTGGACAGCGACTTCACCACCCGCGTGCTGGAAGAGATGCGGGAGATGCGGGAGATCAGCAAAAGGGCCGTGGGCCGGCTGTCTTCCGGTGGAGGCGCGGAGGATGAATTTGAGGACATCCTTTGATCCGCCTACTGCGCCATGAATTTAATGACATACACCAGCGCAATACTGACGACGAGGCCAAAGAAGACCTTGCCCAGGTCAAAAAGCACCATACGCCTAACCGCCCTCGAGACCTTCTTCTCCAGGCGAAAGCGAATGGCGATCTCCCTGGCCGCCAGAAGGCCAAGGAATACCCAGGTGGTGCTCATAGGGATATTATTCAGCTCTTTGAAGAAGTAGAGAATAACCCCATAGGTAAAGTCAATGATCGTCGCCGAGCGGATATCCACCGTATTGGTCTTGGACTTGACGATGTTCTGAATGGTGCCGCCCTTGCTGTAGAAGATATAGGCCAGCAGGGTAAGCAGTATGGCCAGCGAGACGATCAGGCTGCTGCTGCTCAGCGAACGGGGAAGGTAAACGAAAATATTCGCGAAATCCTGGATCAGCCACTGCGACCAGAGGAAGCCGGTGGAGAGCCATTGCAGGGGGACCCAGATGCGCCGGCTCAGAGGACTCATCTCCGTCTCGATGAAGTATTTTTCAACAGACCTCGTGATGAGGATATAGATCACGATGGCCGCCCCGAAAGCCACGGCATAGCCCGATACCGACTTAATGGTCATGTCCAGCAGGTTCTTCTCATTGAAGAAGGTAAGGACAAGGAAAGAGGTGCTCACCGGAATACCTGTGCGGGTCAGGGCTAACAAAACCAGTGGCGGCAACACATAATACCAGGAAAAAGGCTGAGGCAGGGGGTACTTCGCCAGGCGGTCGTAAGACACATCTCCTCCGTAGTGGTACCATCCGTAGACGAGCGTGGCGGTGAGTATGCTGCCGGCAAAGAACCAGAGCACATACCAGGGCCGGTCATCATTGGAGCTGAGGAAGGTACCCAGGGTCTGAATGCTGTCGTTGCCGACAACGGAGTAACCCGCCAGGATGAAGCCGAGCCACATGATCACCAGGGATGGATCCATTGGGTGAAGTTTAGTTTTATCTTAGGCCAAGTTAGCAAAAATACACGACAAAGCTGCCCGAAGGCTTCGAAAGCCATCCGGGCAGCCCGTCGGAAAAATACACTGTTTATTGCCCATTGTATCAGAAGCTGTGGCTCAGGCCAATGCCAAAGGATATCCCCGGGCCGAGGCTGTTAAATATCTCTTTATCTGCTCTAAAAGATTCGTACAGGCTCTCAATACGGTCATCCAGTATATTTGAGACCTTAAAGTCTATAGTGGTGTTACGGCTTTTACCGATCTTCTTGTTGAAGGAGAAGTTCAGGCTGTGGAAGGGCTGAAAGTATATGTCAGGGAACAAGCCTGCACCCACAATTTCCAGCGTACTACCTCTCACATTGTAGAATAGCCCGGCATCCAGGGCGATGTCCGTATCACTATAAATTAAACCGGCATTGATCACATAGGGCGCCTGGCCGGCCATCTGGCGGGTATCCTCTAACGTCTGTCCTGTTTTTTCATACGTCTTTCTGGAATTGAACTCGGTAGAGGTCATGTCGATCCGGGACTCCACCAGAGTGAAGTTTCCATTGATGCTGAAATTCCTCAAGGCAGGCAGTATGAAACCTAAGTTTTTCCTAATCTCAAACTCTGCTCCGTAAAGCAGGCCATTACCCACGTTGCGCGGCTGATATTCCGTGCTGGTCTGCTGCTCGGGAATGCGCACCAGTTCGATCGGAGAATCGAAACGCTTGTAGAAAGCACTGACCGAAAAGAGCTGTCCTCTTTCCTGGAAGAACTCCCAGCGCAGGTCAAAGTTATCGATACGGGTTTCGGTAAGCTGCCCGTTCCAATCCGAGTAGGTGAATAAGCTGCCATTGAAGATCCGGTTAGTGATCGGGTCAAGGATCTGAGCGAAGGACAGTTCCTTGAATGAAGGCCGGGCGATGGTTCGGGAGTAGGACGCCCGGAGGTTCTGCTGGCCCGTCAGCGAGTAGATCAGAATGCCGGAAGGGAAAAGGTCCAGCGATTCCAGTACTTTCTCATTGTCCAGGTTACGGCCGTTGTCAAAATCACCGCTCGCATAGCGCTGGTCTCTGCCGGTGTGCTGTTGTACATAGTTTTCCACCCGCAGCCCGACAATGGTTTTCAGGCCGGCCAGAGGGCTGAACTCATTGGACAGATAGGCGGCGGTGTTGTTGACGTCCGATTCGTAAGCATTGGGGTTGGGCACGTTGTTTCCCGACTGATAGTAAATGGTGTTGGGCCGGTTCGGGAAGATGTTCCCGGGGTTCAGCACCACGGCCGGGTCGGGGTTAGGCCAGTCCTGGCCACCAAAGAACTGAATGTCAAAAAAGAGGATCTCGTAATCTCTTTGTTTATAGGTATGGCTGGCGCCAAACCGCAGCTTTGCATCTTCTCCATTGAAAGTATACTTTTTGGACACATCAATTTTCCCAACGGCATTGACCTCGCTCAGAGAACGCCAGATCCGGGCCGGGTTGCCGCCCGCGCCGGCTATGAAGAGCGTATCTACCGGTGTTTGGGTAAAGGCCGTCTTCCTGATGTCCGGGTCATCCGTTGTGGAAAAGGTTGGCGAGAAGCGCCAGTCTACCTCCCAGCCGGACTCTCCCAGGGCGTGCGTGCCGCTGAGCAGGAAGTTGGTCAGCGAGCGCTGGTTGTACTCCAGGTTATCAGATTCTGCAAAATAACCTGACTGCCCTACTGCTTCTCCATCGTTATCTATCATGAACTTACCGGCGCGGCTTTCCCCATTCTGCAGGCGCATGGCGGTCAGCCGGTATTTACTGAACTTTGTTTTGTAGGCCAGCCCGCCTATTGCTCCGATCAGGACATTACTTTCTCCGAGTTGGCCATTCTGTATGGTTGCGTAGCGCATCTCATATCGATCCGGGTCAATAAAGCGCTGAAATTCGCCATAAACAACATCGTCATAGTATTTATAGTCTGTTTTATAGGCCAATGAAAAGATGTAGCCCAGCTTATCCTCCCATCCCGAAGCGTCGGCAGGTTTATTTTTACCGCCCAGGGCAATCTGGTTGCCCAGAGAGATGCCGGCGCTGATATTGAGCGGGCTTGTTTGGCGTTGGACAGCCAGTTCCGGGCTAAACCGATTGATAAAATCAACTACCTCCTGTTCAGAGGCGCCGCTGATCGGCGTAGGGATGTTTTCCGCCCGGGCGCCTTCCGGCAGCGCTCTGGTACCGTCATCAAAGCCGAGGAAGTCGGTAGCACCGCCCTCGTAGGTGAGGTAATCGGAATTGAGGTTCATGTCAGGGTTGAAAGAGGTGCTCAGGGATACACTAAAGATCTTCTCCTCCGGAAAGTCTTTGGTTTCCACATTCAGAAGCCCCCCCGTGAAGTCGGCCGGCATATCGGCCGTAAAGTTCTTGCTGACCACGATATTGTCGATCAGGTTGGTCGGGAAGATATCCATCTGCAGGGTGTTCCGGTCGGGGTCCAGGCCCGGAATGTCGACGTTGTTGAGCATGGTCTTGGAGTATCGGTCCCCCAGGCCCCTGACGTAGATGTACTTGCCGTTCTCGACAGATACCCCGGTAACCCTTTTGGCGGCCTCTACCGCTGTAGCATCGCCCGTCAGTTGCATCCTGGAGGAGGAGATGCCGTCCAGCATGGCCGGAGATTTCTTTTTGATGGTCAGCAGGGCCGTCTCCGTCGTGCGGATGGACTCGGCTGTCACGACCACTTCCTGCAGTTCAAGATTGCCATCCTGTATCCTGATATTATCCAGCAAGGTGACCTTACCGGCCTCTACTTCGATATCTTTTATCGTTAAATTTTGAAAACCCACGTAAGATATGCGCAGGCTGTAAGTGCCCGGGCTCACATCAATGGAGAACTTGCCGTCGAGGTCCGTTACCGTCCCGGTAGATAATTCCGGCACAAAAACATTGGCCCCGATGACCGCTTCTCCGGTTTCGTCTTCAATGATCATTCCTCTGATCGTGCCTTCCTGAGCATAGGCCAGGGCGGTGGTAAGTATTATGATAATAACTAAAAACAGCTGCCTCATCAGTATTTAAATATTTAGGCTAGAAAATAAAATGATTAATAGCGAAAAGACCCATAAATTTTTATGAGCCTTTTCGCCATTAATCTGAGATCAAAGCTGCCGAAGGCTGCCGACTCAGAGTACGGCATGATGACAGCTTAAAACTATTAGTTTAAAGGCCTGACAGCCCGCCGGCCTGAGCGGCCCAGGTCCATCCCAGGACAGAAACATCTGCCTGAGAGGTGGTGCCGGCACCTACACCCGCAGGCACGTCGCCGTTAACATATTTGCTGACGTCTCCTTCCGGAACGTCGAACAGGATGTTATCGAAAGTAACGCCGGCGGCGGTCACGCGGCTGATCCGCTGGCCGTCCACGATGGCGGTGAAATACAGGTTGCGCAGGCTGACAATAGAATTTTCGTCTAAATTGATGAGATCTTCGGCAGCACGGCTTTCGTTTGAAGCCACAATAGTGCCATTCTGAATGATGTGGCCAGCTTCGAAAGAGCCTTCCGGGCCATCGAGTTCAAAGCAGTGGCCGGTAGGGGTAACGACTACGAAGTTGTCGAGTGTGCCCGACCAGGACTGGTCGGTGTCAATGCCGTCGTCACCTACATTCCAAACTACTACATTGGAGGTATTGACCGTGCCACCAAACCATTCGATGCCGTCATCCTGGTTGGCTACCACTTCGATGTGCTCGACCACCGTACCGGAGCCAACACCGCCCAGGGTCAGGCCGTTGATCTCGTTACCGGCGCCGATGTTGGCGCCGCCGTGACGGATTGAGATGTAACGCAGGACGCCGGAGTTGTCGGCAGGGTCATTACCACCGTACAGGCCGTTGGGGTCAGAGGTGGGGATGCCTTCGATCTGCACCTCGCTCACGTCACCATTGTCATTGGAAGCGGAGATGGGGGCTCTGCCCAGTACGATCACACCACCCCACAGGCCGTTGATATCCGGGTCGAGGTTCGGGCTGGCAAAATTGCCGGAAGCTATATCCTCAGGAGTGATCTCGTCAGCAAATGAAGTGAAGATGATCGGAGCATCGGCTGTACCTTCGGCCATGACCTTGCCTCCGCGGGCGACCAGCAGAGCAGTAGCGTTAGCGCCGGTGCCGGCCTCGCCTTTAATGAGGGTGCCCGCCTCAATGGTAAGGGTGGCGCCATCTTCTACTGTGATCCGGCCTCCCAGTATGTATACCTTGTCGGAAGTCCAGGTAGCGTCGGAGGTGATATTGCTGGTCAGGCGGACCGTCTTTTCTTCTTCTCCAATATTAAGCACGGCCGTAGCTTCGTCAGATTGGCCTTCGGAGTCAGTAACTGTAAGCGTAATGGAAGCAGCACCGGCGGTTGTGCCGGCATCGTAATTGATGGTTACGGTGGAACCACTCACGCTGCCGGAGCCGTTAAGCACCGTCACACCGCTGCCGGTTGCCTGATAGGCCGCCGTCAGTTCAGGGTCGATAGATACGTTGAAAGTAACAGACTGGCCAGTGGCGCCAGCCTCTACAGTAGTAACGCCGCTGGAAGTCGTTACCACGGGGACCGCAAAGGGAGTAGTTGGGTCATCATCATCGCAGGCTGTAAAGAACAGTGCGAATGAAACGAACAACGCTGCTAATAATCTAAGGTTCATAAACTTGTGTTTTAGTTTTAAATTATACGCCAGCAAATGTCGATGTTTAGTGATAACTAAGTATTATCCCAATGTTAACAAATAATTAAGGCTGAGCAGAAGAAGGTGATGGCGGTGGAAAAGAATAAAATGTATGGGAAAAGGCATTACCGCTTCAAAAAAAAAACAGTTTTTACCTTTAAGAGGCGCATGAAATTTTAAAGCTTCCCGAGCTACAGGAAGTCCGTTTGGGTAAATGCCGGAGTGGCTACGTTAAGGAAAGGGCCATTCAGGGTATCTCTTCGGCCAGGCCGGGATGTATCTTCCAGATACGGAGCTGGCGTTTGGCGTAGTTGATGGAAAAGGTGAGGTTCTTAAAGAAGGGATAGCCCAGCAGGCCATCGATCTGCAATTCCGTGCCATTAAGATGGGAAAAATCGACGGCCAGAAAGTTCATTTCCACTGCCGGCAGGTTTTCTATCTGCACCGAAGAGGTCTGTATGAGCGGCACATGGCGTACTTCCTGGGAAAATCCCTGTAATTCCTGGTACGCCAGGAGGTGGTAATGATCCTCCGGAAGCCTGTCCAGTACTTTTTTCTCTATGAGGTTGGCGGAGCAGCCACTGTCGAAGCCAAAGAAGTAGGAGTGGCCATCAATTTGGGTTTCAATGACCGGAAGATGGCTCTGCATCTGAAAAGAAAGTGTAGCGAGGGGAGCACCAACCCGGCTGAGCGGATTGTCTTTGCCCTTAAAAATGATGATCTGCATATTGCGGGCGTCGATATAGATCTCCCGGTCGGAAAAGACCTCATAACCGATAACGCCCAGCAACTCTCTCTGATAGGTTTCTTCCAGATGGCTGATGTCCAGGGAAATGGCCTCGATCCCGTTTTTCTGAATGCCTGCCCAGTTGAACTGCTTTACACGGATGGCCTGCGCCTCATGCTCCCCGGAAATATTGGCCCATTGTTCAGAACGGCCCTGCAGGTTTTCCCCATTGACGATAAGTGAGGGGGCGCCGGTATCGAGGATGAAGTTTCCCCGGCGGCCTTCAATTTCCGCCTTGACCAGCATCATGCCCTTTACCAACTCAAAGGAAACCCTGTTAAAGTTGGCGGCCTTGATAAGATGGGAAACCTCTTCATTTTCAGGATAATACAAGCCGGAGTACTCTACCTGGGGAAAGGCAGGGGCCCACATCATCATCAACATCGTAAGCACTGCAGTCCATTTCATAAGCATTCTTTTGCACGTAACAAGCCGATAATCGCAGCCTTCAATTAACTCTAAGTTAATAATAATTTAACACTGAGTTAACATTGGTATAGATATAACTCTCCCGGCTGTTTTTTAGTTCGGCCTGGACTGCTTATTCCGTATGATTTTGCGAATGGATTTTTTATCTTCTCCGGGAGTCCGGAAATGCTCAATTCCTGCTACCTTTATGGCTATGTTAAAGCGACTTTCCCAATTCCTGCTCCGCCTGTCCGGCTGGCGGCTCAACCCCAACATCCCGCCGGAAACGCAGCGCTGCGTCATCATCGCCGCGCCCCATACGTCCAACTGGGACATCTGGTACGCCCGCCTGGGCTTCTACATCATGGGTATCCCCCTGCGTTTTACGATAAAAGAGGAGTGGATGGGCTTTCCTTTCGGGCCGCTGATCCGCGCTTTTGGAGGGCTGGGCATCGACCGTAAACCCCGCAAGGATACC
This sequence comes from uncultured Phaeodactylibacter sp., assembly GCA_964454855.1. GTDB lineage: Bacteria > Bacteroidota > Bacteroidia > Chitinophagales > Saprospiraceae > CAYVVK01. The sequence continues at coordinate 8,518 of CAYVVK010000213.1, forward strand.
GGCGAACGCCCCAGCTACGTGGATGTAATGGCCGAGCTCTTTGAGGAATACGATAAAATTGCCGTCATGGTTACACCGGAAGGCACGCGTGCCCTGAGAACGAAATGGAAAACCGGCTTTTATTATGTGGCCCTTAAAGCGAAGGTCCCGATCTGCCTGGGCTATCTGGACTATGCTAAAAAAGAGGCCGGTGTAGGCCCGGCCGTCTACCCCACCGGCCACATCGAGGCCGATATGAAAAAGATCATGGATTTCTACAGCAATATCACCGGCAAGCATCCCAAGCAGTTCAGCCTGGACGAACGCTATCAATAAGGTAAAAGGTAAAACCGTGAAAGGTAAAAGGTAAAACCGTGAAAGGTAAAAGGTAAAACCGTGAAAGGTAAAAGGTAAAAGGTAAAAGGTAAAAGGTAAAACCGCAAAAGGTAAAAGACAGAAGGCAAAAGGGTACAGCGAACCGCCCATCGCCCGGTGCCCCCACTTTTACCTTTTACCTTTTCTAAGTTTACCTTTTACCTTTTCTAAGTTTACCTTTTACCTTTTCTGAGTTTACCTTTTACCTTTTCTAAGTTTACCTTTTACCTTTTCTAAGTTTACCTTTTACCTTTTTCACCTTTCAAAGGCTTCTTCGATCTTCTCCACCAGCACCCGCGCATGCGCGCCCATCACTTCCCGCGACAAGCCCGCAGTATGTGGGGTAATGATCACATTTTCCGAGCGGCGCAGTTCCTGGAAGGCTTCGGGCAGGCTGTCTACTTCCAGCACATTGAAGGCCTGTTCTTCGTATTCAATGACATCGAGGCCGGCGCCCAGTACTTTTCCGTTGCGCAGGGCATCGGCCAGCGCCCGGGTTTCCAGCACCAGGCCGCGGGAGGTGTTGATGAGGAAGATGGGTTTGCGAAAGCTGTGGAGAAAGGCCGCATTGACAAAATGGTGGTTGTAGTCTTCATAAGGTATGTGTAAAGTCACGACATCCGCCTGCTGAAAAATGGTTTCCAGGGGCACCTCCTCCGCCAGCATGCCTCCGAAATCGGTTTTGAACTTGTCGTAAGCCAACACATTACAGCCGAAGCTACTTAGCCGCTGGGCCACTGCACTGCCAATATTGCCATAGCCGATAATTCCCACGGTGCGATGCCGCAGTTCGTAACTTTTATTCGCTTCCCGGTCCCAGATGCCGGCGCGCACCTGCAGGCTGGCGCGCTGGAGGTGGTTCATCAGGCCGAGTATCAGCCCCAGGGTGTGTTCCGCTACCGTATCGCGGCTGCCCTCGG
>CAYVVK010000214.1:0-4991 GCA_964454855.1 uncultured Phaeodactylibacter sp.
GGCCACAGCCCTGGCAAGTGATGCGCTTACCTCCCAATGCCGGCGTGCGGCACACCCGGATGGAACGGATCAACTCGATGGTGCGCCGGTTGGCGCCATACACCTGGATGCCTGCCCTGTGGAATTCACGCAGTGATTTCTCACAACCGCCTGGCATTCAAAAGCGTCCAACCTTAGACGGGTAGCCAAAAACAAATACAATGTATTGAAAAACAGGATCTTATGGGTGGAAAACAGGGTGGTTTTGTTCGACGTGGGTAACGGCATTCGGATTTTGGAAAATTGGACACAAAGTTCTTTTCGCCATTGTGTTTGGGAATCGGGATAATTGGAATGATAATTCAACTTATGAATTGAGCAGGCGGACTGAACAAGGTGGCCCGTACCGGGGCGGGTTTCGCTACGCTCAACAATCTACCCGGAACGCCTGAGAATAAAGAATCCTAAGCTCTGCTGTCAAAGCAGTACGAGCAAACTAAAACTGTCCGCTAAACCTCCCTCACCGCACATTCACCATCACCGTAGTCCCCTCCCCAGGCACCGAGTCAATATCCAGTTCTCCCTTCTTGTTGCCATGGGAGGAAAAGAGGCCATCTGGGTGCATTTTAAACGTTTGGACATCGGCACTACGCCCATCCACCGCACCACCGGAGGGCAGGAATACGAGCTGCACATCCGGCTGGGGGCTTCTTTCGAGGAGAATATTAAGCGGATGGAGGATTGTTATTTGTATCGCTTGTCTTTGTAAGCTTTCCGGTACAGGTAGTTCGGGTTTTTCATCACCAGTTCCACCCGCCTGTCGCGCTGCAATTCCCGGGCCAGCTGCCGGCTGCCGTAGGGGAGGAAGTCCGCCGTGTCATCCAGCAGGAGAAAGCCGCCGGGCAGCAGCAGAGACAGGCTGTTTTCTACATCGCGCTTTGCAAATTCATAGGCATGGTTGCCGTCGATATAAACGAAGGCCAGCGGCCCGCCTAGTTTGGCGTTGCGCCCGAAGACGCCTTCTCCGGTTTCCCCGGCCTTCCACTTCTCAAAAAAAGCATCGGAGGTAAGGTGAAAGGTATGGGGTAGCCTCAGAGTACTAAAAAAGCGGGTGCCGCGGATAAAGCAGCTTTTGATATATTGCATATAAGCATCCCGGCTGATGTCCGCCGCTCCGTCCATATGTTGCAGCCGGGCAGGGGAGATGCCCGGGCTGTCGTCGTGGAAGCCCTCGTAGATCCAGGCGTCACAGCTGAAGAAAGGATGAGCGCGCCGGTGCTTTTGCAACAGATAGGCCAGTACATTGGTGGACAGGCCGGCATAGGAACCGATTTCCAGCACGGCCCCTTCCTCCGGCATTTTACGGATGGCATGAGCCATGGCGAATACATTGCCGGGATGCAGCATGCCCTCGCCGACGAGCGAGCAGCGCAGGCGCCGGATGAAATCGTCATCTAGCGTCCGGTAGGCAGGCGGCCGCAGGCGTTCCAGCCAGTATTTTAATTGGTGGAGCAGGGAGTAGTGCAATGGTAAATCATTTTTAGAAAGCTTATTGAAGTATGATGAACCTTTCGTTAAAGATAGAAAGTACTTTAAAGAATGACCCTATAGTACTTTTCGATGTGGGGGCGCGAGGCGGCACCCATGAGTTGCTGAGGCTGGCGCCCCTGGTGCATGCCTACGGCTTTGAACCAGGCCCTGTAGCCTTTGCCGAGCTGGAACACAGCAGCAAAACCTACGCCCGGCATCGATATTTCCCCCTTGCCCTGGGCGAACGTTCGGGGCGGCGGGCGCTTCGCCTGGCCCGGCGCCCTTCCTATTCTTCTTTTTTGGAAGTAGACTGGGAAACCCACCGCCGCCGCCTTCAGCTCATGCCCCGGTACGAAAAATGGAAGCGGGATATGGAAACGGAAAAAGTAAGAAGCTACTGGACTTCCTTTTTCTCTGTAACCTGAATGGGCACGGCTGTGCTTTCCCAGCGCAATACGATCTGCCCCTCTTCGATGAGGAATTCCAGCTCTTCCACCGGTTCGGCCAGGGGTTGTGGCGTTACGCGCACCCGCAGGGCGTCCTTGGACTCATCGTATTCGTAGGCGCCCCATTGTTCGGGTACGGAATTAAAAATGACGGTCCACTTTTCCTCTCCCGGCACGGTGAACAGGGAGTATCTTCCGGCGGCCAGGGTTTTACCCTCGATGGTGGCGGCTTTGGAGAGGGTGATGGTAGTGGCCTCATTGGCGCCGGTACGCCACACTTCATCAAAGGGCACCAGCTTTCCGAAGATCTTGCGGCCCCGAATAGAAGGCGCACCGTATTTGATCGTGACCTGTATGTCGCCTATGCTGCCGGTAGTGGTGCGGGGCGGGCTTTGCCTTTCGGATTTCTCATCCTGAGGTTCCTGGCTTTCGCCCTCGCTTTCGGCCATCTGCTCCGTATCTCCGGCAGTGTCTGCCGCCTGGCCGGCGGAGGAGGAAGAGTTGTTACAGGCAGCCAGCAGGAACAGGCTGAATGTGAGTAAGGTGATTAGTTTTTTCATGGTAAAGGCCATTAGAGGTGAAAAATTACTTTGCAAGAATAACGTTTTTCTCATTACTAAAGATGCGAGAGCCCCGAATTTCCCCTGGATGACGCCGACATTTCTTCTGCCGGAGAGCACAAATGCCGCCAGTTATTGTTTATTCTAAAAAATAAACCAACGCAAACAATGAGACTTGTAATTACCCTTCTGGCAATAGTGCTGCTATGGGGCTGTTCCACCACCAACAACCAACAAACTTCGGATACAGGCCCTGCTGATACCCTACCTCCCGCTCCCAAAATGGAAATACAACTGGATAAAGAACAGGCCAGCCAGCTTAGCGGACTGGCCCTCGGCTGCATCGGCAAGCAATACCCCAACAAGCTCGGCCAGGTGCTGGGCGATGCCTCCGACCTCGGAGAACCGGAGGCCCTGCACCCTGCCTTTTACGGCTGTTTCGACTGGCACTCCGCCGTCCATGGCCACTGGTCGCTGGTGCGCCTGCTCAAGCGCTTTCCCGATCTGCCGAATGCCGATGAAATACGGGCCAGGCTCGACGCCAACCTCACCGCCGAGAACATCAAAAAAGAAGCCGCTTTCTTCGAAGGAAAGTACAATGAGAACTACGAACGCACCTACGGCTGGGCCTGGCTGCTCAAGCTGGTGGAAGAACTCGAGGGGTGGGACGACCCCCAGGGAAAGAAGTGGCGGGAGGCCCTGAGGCCTCTGGAAGAACTTCTCGTACAGCGATTCATAGAGTTCCTGCCCAAACTTAACTATCCCATTCGCGTGGGAGAGCACACCAATACCGCCTTTGCCCTGTCATTGGCCTGGGATTATACCGAAGCGGTGGATAAGTGGGAACTGCAACAGCTCATCGAGTTTCGCGCCCGGGAGTTCTACCTGAAAGACAAAGCCTGCCCCCTCAGCTGGGAACCCAGTGGTTTCGATTTCCTTTCCCCCTGCCTCGAAGAAGCCGGCATCATGAGCCGCGTGCTGGATGAAAAAGAATTTCAGGACTGGTTCGGTGCCTTCCTGCCCAGCTGGAAAAACATCGAACCGGCGGAAGTCAGCGACCGCACCGACCCCAAACTGGTGCACCTCGACGGGCTGAACTTCAGCCGCGCCTGGATACTATACGGCCTGGCGGAGAAATTGCCGAAACAAAAGGAAGCCCTCAAACGCTATGCGGAAATTCACATGGCCAAAAGCCTGCCCAAGATCACCAGTGGCGACTACGCCGGGGAGCACTGGCTGGCCTCCTTCGCCCTTTATGCCCTGAGCGCCAAAAGCCAGTTAGAAGAGGCCAAATAGGCTGTTCAGTAATATGGCCAGCAAGCCCAGCGGAATGAGAAAACGGGAAAGGAAAGCCCAGGAAGCGCTTATTCGAAAAAATACTGCCCCCTGGTTGGCGGCTTTCTGGAAGTCGGAAAAGCGCAGCACGTAGGTGCTGAACAGGACGATCAGCAGCCCTCCCAGAGGCAACATAATGGAGTTGGTTAGAAAGTCCATCCAGTCGTAGAACGACCGCCCCCAGAGGCTGGAAAACCTTCCCCTGGCAAAAGACAGGATGTTGGGAGCCGCCAGTAAACCGATGAGCAGTAACACCAGCAGGATCGACCGGCGGCGAGCCCAGAGGAAATAACCGCTGAAGCTCTCCGTAATACCTTCAATAGTCGCCGCCAGGGAGGTGAAACCCGCCAGAAACAGCAGTAGAAAAAACAGAGCGCCGAAGGCCTGCCCATAGGGCAATTCGGCAAATAGTTGCGCCATGGTAATAAAAACCAGGCTTGGCCCGGCATCAGGCGGCAGGCTGAAAGCAAACAAGGCCGGAAAGATCATGAAACCCGCCAGGAAGGCCACCAGGGTGTCTGCCATGACCGCCAAACCGGTGCTGGCCACGATATCATCATCAGGGCCGGAATAGCTTCCGAAAACGAAAGCGGTGGAAAAGCCTACGCCAATCGAGAAGAACAGCTGGCCCAGGGCAGCCAGGATGGTATTGAGGTTGATCTTCGTGAAATCGGTATGCAGATACCATTGAACGCCCGGCCGTGCACCGTTCAGGCTAAGTGCCCAGATGCCGAGTGCGACGACCAGGAGCAGCAGCAAGGGCATCAGCCAGAGCGCCAGCCGCTCGATGCCTTTTTTCAGGCCGAATCCGACGACGATACCGCAGGCCAGAAGTAAGAGCAATGTGTAAAGAGATACCCAGGGCAGGTTTTCGGTAACGGTACCGAAGTGTCCGGCGTAATCGGCGCCTGTATTCGAAATGAGGGTTCCGCTCAGGCATTCCAGAAAATACACCACCACCCAGGCCATGATCATCACGTAATATCCCATCACAAACAGTCCGGCGGCCACTTCCAGCCAACCCAGGCCGTTCCAGGCCCGGTTGCCCGCCATCCTGCCGTACCCCAGCAGCGGGGAGTCTTGCGCCATCCGCCCCAGCGCCACTTCGGTAAGCAGAACGGGAATGCCAAAAAGGAAGACC
>CAYVVK010000214.1:5001-9788 GCA_964454855.1 uncultured Phaeodactylibacter sp.
CTGTTTTTATCCTTCCCGGCAAGTAAAGCAATTCCTTTGAAAAGAAAGCATATCCTCCCGGCTTTATGGTTCGGCAGGAGGCAGTTCCCGCAATGGATTACGGCTTCGCCCTTCGCAGGCAGCGATGTGATGAAGCGCTGAGCAGTTTAAGAGCATGTTTGCAGCCCAAACCCGGCCTCCAAACATGCTCTAAATAATTGACCAATCGGCCCATTCCGGCCGCCTTGCCTTTTTTTGGAAAAATAACCCTAATCCTTCCTTTAGTTGTTTACTTTTGTGAAGCTTTACAGCAATGGACTTAAACCTAAAAACATGAATGAAAAGCCAGAGGTGATCATCAACCAGTCCGTCGCCATTCTCATCGACGGCAACAACATCGAGATGAGCCTCCATCACCTGCTCGACGATAAGAACGCGCTGATCAACTTCGACAACCTTATCCCCAAACTGCTGAATCACCGCGGCCTGAGCCGCCTGATCTATTTCCGGGAAGGAAAAAGCATCTCCTCCAAACTGGCCGACCGCCTGCTGACCAACTTCCACGGCTCGGTGGTGCCCTGCCACAAGTCGGCCGACATCCCCCTGACCATCAAGGCCACCCAGATCGCTACCAAGGTGGATACCCTCATCATCCTTTCGGGAGATTCTGATTACGTGGAGCTGGTCCGCCACCTGAAAGGGGAAGGGGTGCGCGTGGAGATCGCGGCCATCGAACAAACCACCGCCAAGATACTCATCCAGGAAGCGGATCATTTTACGCCCATCACTAAAGCGGATTGTTTTGTACTGAAGACTTATGGGCGGAAGAAGGGGAAGAAGTGATATAAAGTGAGAAGGTTGGAACGTTCTGAACGTTGGAACGTTCCAACCTTCTAACGTCTAAACTTTATTATAGATCCTGCTGATCAAATTATCGATCACATAAGTTTTTGAACGCGAGTAGAAAGTATCCAGGTCTTCCAGGTAGCGGTGGTACAGGAAGTTCAGCACCAGGCCGACGAGCAGGGCCACCAGGGTGGTGTCAAAGGCCACGTTCAGGTTGCGGGTGATCTCCGGCATGCCCTCGTTAGTGCGCGCCAGGTGCGCCAGCCCAATGGAGGTGGACAGGCCGATCAGGGTGCCGATGAAGCCCAGGGAGATCACGGCGCTGAGCAGGTAGCGGACGGTTTCCAGGCTACCCTCCAGTTCGCTTTTGCTGTTCTCTACCTGAGCGTTGAATACCTGCAGGGTCTCGCTTACCGACTGGTCGTTGCGATACTGGGTGCAGGCCTTCTTGATGAAGTCCGCCACCAGGTAGCTCTGCCCGTTCTTTTCCAGCTTGATGGTGTCCAGCTTGATCTTATTGACCTCCTCGGGGGAGAGCACCAGTTGGTCGCGCACCGGGAGTAGGTTTAAATTAAACCCACTGTACTGCTGCCGGATGAATTTCCGCTTTTCATACAATTCAAAGAAACTGTAGGTAAACAGGCCGTAGATGGCCGCCTGTATGTATCCTCTGCCGGAACCGCCCAGCACTTCAATAAGCCGGTGGATGCCGGAAGAAGGGTCAAAAAGGTTGCTCAGCAATATCAGCAGTAGCCAGATGACGGCTGCGGCGAGCACACTTACGATTACCTGAAAGCTTTTCTTGTTTATCATGGCGTGGTGTTTATGGCTTGATGAATTTAAAATTGCCGTCCTTCTGCAGCACGACGGTGCCGATCAGAACGCGTTTCTTACCTATGGACAGGGGCTGAGTGAAAGTAGTACCCCGTTCCTGGCCCGCTTCATTCTGCGTGTAGATCAGGCCATTGACGATGACGGTGTTGCGGTTCTTCTCGCTGTCTTTGAAAATGGCGTACAACTTGTACTCTCCGGGGATGGGGTCGTCAAACTGCCGTACGGCTTCCTGGTTGGTGCGCAGGTCGTTGCCGAACAGGCGGTTCCGGGATTTCCCGCTGTCCCACTGCCCGATGTCGTTGTCTCTCTTTCTGCCGCCGTAGACGCAGTTGCCGCCTTTGCAAACGAAGAGGTCGACATTGTCGTCGGCGCTGCGCCAGTTGAGCTCGAAGGATACCTTACAGGGCACCGACGGGGCATCGCCCTTGTAGTCGGGCACCTTGGCTACCGGCTGCTCGGGCTTTTGCGGCGATGGCTTTGGCCTTTCCGGCGCCGGTTTTTTGACCTTAGGTTCATTGTTTTTGGGTTCCGGTTTTTGTTCCGGGCGGCTGGCCCTGTCTTCCGGCTTTTTTACCTGCTCGGGAACGTGCCGCGGCTCAGTCCGAACGATCGGCTTTTCCGGCTTAGGCATGGTTTTGTAATCGACCAATACGGCGAAGAGGGTATCGCCAACGCGCTTGTGCCGGAGGCTGTCGTGCAATCCGCCGAAGACCTGCATCTGGCTGGTATCGATGTATACCGCTGCCTGCTGTACTTTGGCTGCCGGCGCGCCGCCCTTGGGGGTGATCACGAAGAGGAAGATCACGGCTCCCAGCGCACTGGTCAGGAGGTCCAGAAAGGACAAGTTGAATAATTCTGCTTTTCTCCTTGACATGGAATTCGCTTTTTATTTTTCCTATGGAAGTGGCGCCTTCAGCTGCAAAAGAACCTGGTAAAAAGGCGTCGCCTCCGTTAAGATGGTTTATCTCACATTCAACCGGTAATGGGCACTGCCATTGGCCTCTGCTTTGAGCTGTGGTGCTTTCCGTGGCAGCGGGAAGTGGCAGTCTATACACTTTTCCTCATCCGCCGGGGTATCGCTGCCGCAGTTTTGGCACATCACGATCGAGGGGTCGGCCTGCAATGGGTCTCCTGTCCGGCCTTCGTCATCCTGATGGGTGAAATGGCCCTTCATGTGGCAATGGCTGCAGTATTCTGCCCCGTTCTCATTGGGTGTGAAACAATTATTACAGATCAGCATGATGCTTTGGTTTTATGTTTTCTGGCTGTTTGCTGTTTGCTGTTTGCTGTTCGCTGTTCGCTGTTCGCTGTTCGCTGTTCGCTGTTCGCCTTCCGCCTTCCCACTTCCTAATACCGGTCCGCAAAGGAAAAATGGTGCTCATAGCCTACTGAAAAAATGGTAGAGCGGTGCAGCTGGTTACCTTTGTAGGTATTGAAGAAATCGTTGGCGTCCTTGTAACGCTCGTTGAACATATCCGCCACGCCGGAGTCCCAGGTGACATTGAAGGTCAGCTTGTTCTTGTCATTGAGCACGACCACCAGGCCGGGAGAGACCTGGAAGCCTACCTGCATGCTGCGGTAATCTTCGTTGACGCCGCTGCCGAAGGCCACCTTAAAGTTCTGCACGTCGGTATCCTCGAAACCGAAGTACTCGGTGGTTTCATCGATGCTGCCGCCCAGGCCGAAGTTGAAGGATGGGCCGATGGCGATGGAAAAGGCCAGCCGGTCCGTGAGGTATTCCCGGTAACCGAACAGCAGCGGCACAGAAATGAAATGCAGCCGTTCTTTGGCAGTAAAGTAACCCACGCCGAATTCATCCTCGAAATTCTCGGTGATGTACTCGCTCCCTTTCTGTATGTACTGCACCCCGCTGCTGATGGTGAAATCCTGGATCTCAAAACCGAAGGTAGCGCCGCCGTTCAGCCCGAAGATGGCGTTGGTGGTGGGGTAGAGGTCGGCCAGGCCTTCCGTAAATTTAAATTTCGAGAGGTTGGCTCCGCCGGTAGCTCCTATGTAGAAGGAGTTTTTGTACTGGGCGCTGAGCGTCAGGCTGCTCATCAGGAAAAGTACGAGGGCGATGGTGTGGGTTTTCATAGCTAGATGGTTTTTGATTAATTTTATTTTATAGACGGCTAAAGAAGCCGCAGGATTATTTAGAAAATGTTAAAGATCTGGTCAAAAAGATTAAAAACTCTTAATGGCGAATGGTGCGGGGCCTGCTTTGCTGCTTGTGCAAGCCGAGGTGTTTTCCGGGATGCTGGCAGCCGGCTACGCCACATTTGGCCTTTCCGTTTCGGCTGGGGGCGTTCCGCTGGCTATCCCTGGAAGGGCCTTTCTCCCGCCGCTCGGGATAGCGCCGGCGCTCTTCCTGTTCAGGATTAGGCTGGCGCTCCTGCTGGCGTGGCGCCCTTCTCCTGGAAGCTTCTTCCTCCTGCCGGCTTGGGGCATCTGTTTTCCCGGTTCGCTTGCGGCTGGTGGTAGGGGCTTTTTGTTCGCGTTCTCTTTGCCGGGGCTGCTGCTGATCTTCCTTGCGGCTGGGCTCCTGTTGGGGCGTTTCCGTCCTTTTACGGCTGACTTTTCCGTCACGGGGCGCTTTACTGCTGTTTGATTCTTCCTTGGTAAAGATGGTTTGCAGGAATTCCTCGGCCGCTTTGCCCAGGTTTGCCTGCGCCTGCACGGCAGTGGTGCTCAGGGAAAGGCACAAAAAGGTAGCGGTAATGAAAAGCCATACTTTTTTCATTTGTCTTTGCTTTTTGATGAAGTAATGGGCTGGTTAACCGGGGATTGCGTTTTTGATTAAATACACCACAAAGAAAGGGGCAGGAGCTGTTAAAGGCTGTTATGAAAGCGTTACTTAAATCTTAAGCAGGCGGGTTTAACGGAGCCTTAAGGAGCTTTAAGGACGTTAACGTTTTGCTGCAAGGAGGGAGGTTAGGCAGCAGATGAGGCTATCTCAAAGGGAAAATTGAAAACAAAATCTTGCGATTGCCCTTTTCCTTATGCTTTTGAGACAGCCTCATCCAATATCTGCTATCCGGCGTCTGAAATCTGACTTCTGGCATCTGACTTCTGGCATCTAGTGCTTTGGGAGTTAATTAATTGACAGGTAGTTGGTGTTATAATAGATT
>CAYVVK010000215.1:0-5091 GCA_964454855.1 uncultured Phaeodactylibacter sp.
TTGCGGGAGTCGAAAATATTGTACAGCAGCGGGCCGCGGCGGATCTCGCTCTGGTGCGGCTCATTGTCCATGCGCGCCAGCTCGAACCAGTGGTAGAAGTGGGAATAGAGCGGGCGCGGGTCGTAATGAGCGCCGATCCAGAAGAAGTTGCGCGTTTCTTCGGGTACGAACTGCCCGAGGTGTTCGCGCAGGGCGGGATCGAAATATTCCTCCACAGTGACCATCTCATCCTGCTCCAGAAAGGCCATGAGGCTTTGGGCGGAGCGTTCCGCCAGCGCATCGTAAGCTTCCGGGCTATCTGCCGCCTTCAGTTCCGGCAGTTTCCGGTTGCGGTGTTCTTCCAGCTTCAGGGCAGACCAGGCGCGGGCCAGTTCGCGCCTGAGCAGCATCACCTCGTCTTCCCAGGTGAGCGGCACCAGGTGCACGTTCTGCAGGTACCAGCTGTAATTTTCCTTGCCGATGCCGGAAGGGCCGGTTTTGGTTTGGGCTTCCTTTTCCAGCCAGCGAGCCAACTCGTTGGTGGAAGTGATGGCGGCCTGAATGGCGGCTATCAATTCCTTATCGCCTTTCACGCCCGGCTGCTCCAGGATGGCGGCCAGATCCTCACTCTGCGTGCGGATATCGCGGATGCCGGCGATCCACAGGTCGCGGGCATTGCCGGTGAGGTTGAGCCTGGCCTGCTCGTTCAGCGGCGGGATCACGCTGAGGTCGCCCAGCAGCCTTTTCCGCCCGGCGGGGCTGAGCGGGAAATCATACGTCCAGATCTCCGTCGTCCGGTGATGCGTGGGCCCTTCGTGGGCCGGCACGTCGGAGCGGTACGTCCACAGGGACTTGTAGAAGGCCGGATCACGCAGCCAGGGCTGCAGCACGCGCTGGTTGAAATCGTAGCCGTTCATTTCCGCCCAGACGATATGCCAGTCTACCTGCTGGGGGATCGCCCAGCCGCTAGTGTCTATGGCCAGCAGGCGGTTTTGCAGTTGTTCGAATGCCGGCCGGCGCTTTTCGAAGGTTTCGGCGGTGTAGTCCGGGGCGCCTTTGCGCAGGGGCGGGTTTTCGAAGGTGCGCCATTCTTTGAAGAGGGTTACCAATTCCGGATAGGTGGCCGTATCCTGAGCATTCAGCTGGCTGGATGCGGGCTGGCAGATCCCCGTGAGCAAGAAGAAGAAGAAGAAGAGTAAATTCAGGGTACGAACCATGAGCCATTTTTCCGGACAATATAAGCAGATCATTTTTCCCGTAAAAACCGAACGCGCTGTATTCGCCCGCTATTCAGGAGAAGGGTATTCGCGGGCCTGGAAGCCCGCGTGCCGCTACCCATCCAGCCATTCCTTAAATTCCGCTACCCGGCTCCGGCTGACGACGAGTTCTTCCTCTGCGGCCTGCAGGGCCTCCACCTTCAGGCGGTTGCCGGAATAGGCCTTCACCTTCCGGATGCCAGAAAAGGCCAGGATATATTTGCGGTTGATCCGGAAAAACTGTTTGGGGTCGAGCAGAGCTTCGAGCTGGTCCAGCGTATAGTCGACGGCATACTTTTTATCTTCCCGGGTTTTCAGCCAGGTGATCTTACTTTCGTGAAAGAAACAGATGATTTCGGAAGCCGGAATGGCCACCAGCTGATTACCAGACTGCACGAGAAAGCGCTCCTTATAGTTGTTTTGCAGCAGTTTCAGGGTCTGCTGAAGCACCTGCATATCGGGCGTGCCCTCTTGTGTAAAATTCGATTGGAGTTGTTTGTACTTGTCCATGGCCGCCTGTATTTCTTCCCAATCGTAGGGTTTCAGGATGTAGGCGATACCATTGGTCTTAAAAGCCTGCAGCATGTACTCCTGATAAGCTGTAGCAAAGATGACCGGACACTGCGGCTTCACTTTTTCCAGGATTTCGAAACTTTGCCCATCGGCCAGCTCGATATCAAAGAAGGCCAGGTTTGGCGGAGCATTCCCGGAAAACCATTCTACAGCGGATTGGACGGAGGCCAGCCGGGCCAGGATCTCAATATCCGGCTGGTAGCGCTTCAGCAGAAATTCTAGTTGCTCCACGGCCAGCGGCTCGTCCTCGACGATGATCACCTTCATAGGCCGGGCGCGTTTTTGGAGATTATCGGGGCCTGAGCTCCTCCTTGCTCCACCTGTATCAGGGGCAGTTTCACGGTAAAATGCGAAGCATCTTCCTCCACCAGTACCGGCCGGCTGCTTAGAAACTGGTAACGGGTCCTGATGTTGGCCAGGCCAATGCCCATGGCATCCTGCGGGTTGTGTTTCTTCTGCAACTTATTCCGGACGGTGATATAGCCCGCTTCCTCAAACAGGGAAATGGACAGGGGGGCATCCTGTCCAGCCACATTGTGTTTCGCTGCGTTTTCCACCAGCATCTGCAGGCTCAGGGGGGCGATATACCCACTCAGGCCTTTGGGCAGCCGGTTGTCGAAAAGGATGCCTTCTCCAAAGCGGATCTTGATCAGGAAAACATAAGCCTCCAGGGCGTCCAGCTCGGTAGCCAGGGGCACCACTTCTTTGTTTTTGGCGTCCAGTACATAGCGGTAGGCCACGGACAGCTGCTTGATGAATTTGGCCGCCAGGTCGGGATCGCGGTATACCAGGGTGGACAAGACATTCAGGCTGTTGAATAGAAAGTGCGGGTTAACCTGGTTCTGCAGGCTCTCGTACTGAGCGGCGATGTGCGCCTCCCGAAGCTTAGCCGCCTGCAGTTCAGACTGGCGCCAATTGATCAAAAAGCCGCGGCCGAAAAAGAACAGGCTGAAGAAAAGGGTGATGCCCAAAACAGATATATAGTAGCTGGTGTCCATATTCCGAAGGCTTTGCCCCGGGGGTTGCCCATAGAAAACATAGGCCACTACGGCCACCACAAATACAGCCACCAGTAGAGTGTAGATAATCGAAAAGAACAGCGTATAAATAAACCGTTTTACGGGATACTCGATCCAGGAGATATTGATCGAATCGTTGAGGTACCCATTGCCGAGGGATAGTAAGAAAAAGAGCGAGGTATTCAGGACGAGAGAAAGGGCCGGTTCGTTTTCCGCTAAAATAAAGGTCATCGGGATGGCAAAAAGGACGCCTCCGAGTAAACTCCCGAGTAGCTGTCTTCGCTCAATTCGTGCGGGTTTGAATATCCCCATAGTTGAAATTTGGAAGGAGCATTCCCCCGAATGCACCTGAAATAGAGGCTTTGAGGGGATGCTCCTTTTTCTTTATTCAAAAGTAAACTATTTCCGAGGAATTCCCGGCATTATCCTTTCAGGCTGTTGACCATGACTGCATTTTGGGCAGCTCCCCAATTGGGATGCAGTTCCGAGGCTGGTACGTAGCTCTCAAATTTTTCAGCGGCCTTCTCAAACTGGCTCAGCGCTTTTTCCTTGCCGCCGCCCAGAAAATCAGGCATGTTCAACCACTGCTGGCCATGCAGGTAGTAGGCCCTCGGATTATCGGGGTCCAGGGATTTGGCTTTACTCAGCAGCGACTCGGCCACATGCGAATACCGGGGGCCGTTTACCATAGGCTGGCTCATGATGAGCGCCTGATAAGCATAGGCTTCCAGAATGTAGGCCTCCGCCTGCTCCGGCACGAGTTTCTGCACCTGCTCTATGGCTTCCTGCGCCGCGTCTATGTGTTCGTCAAATGCCTTTTGGTTATCCTGCTGGAGGCTCATCCAGGCCAGGTTGGTGTGGGCATAGGCCACATAATAGTGGGGCAGCCATTCTGAGGCGGCCAGCTGAGCGATCCGGCCGAAGCTGTTGGCGGCATTCTGCAACTCCTCTGGTGATTCTGCGGCGCGCAACCCCTCCAGGGCACTGTGCATAGCCTCCTCGTAGGAGGTGTCCTGGGCTGTAGTGAACCCAGCAAATAAGAAAGCGATTAGAAAGAAAATGGCATTTTTCATGATATTCAAATTTTGTGGTTTATCAATTTTATAATTCATCAATAGTGATATTGTCTTTTTTTCCAATAGAAACGAACAAGCCGACGAAGAAGAACTGATTGGTGGCTGGCTGAATGGCCACCCGCCCGAACTGCCCCTGTTCATTAGCGATCTCGCTGTAGCGGTACCCGAAAGTCTGTTCGAGGCCCAGCAGGTTACTGGCGGAAAGGTGAAGCACGGTAAACTGCCCGAACAGCTGGGTGATGTAACTCCAGTTGACGCTCAGGTTGTGATAGGCCGGCGTGCGGTCTTGGTGAAAGTCCTGGTGATTGGGGTTGAAATAAGGCCTCGGGCTGCCGAAGGCATAGGCCATACCCAGAGAACTGCTCAGTTCTGAGATCCACTGTTTGTAAACCAGCGTGGCGTTGTGCCTGGAAGCAAAATGCGGCGTAGCTTTCGTGGGGAAATCCCGGTAATGGCGCTCCGTATCCAGGTAGGAATACGCGATCCAGAAATCCCCGTTGCGAATAGACTTTTTATCGCGGTAAAATACATCGATGCCCCTGGCAAAGCCGTTGCCGCTGTTGTCTGCGAGCCAGGGCTGTCGGCCGTCAAAGCGGACGAGCGCGTCATAATTTTTAGCATAGGCTTCCACCCGTAAGGTGCGCCGGTTTTTGATCCGTTGGTAATTGAGGATAAAGTGGTCCGCCCGTTCAAAGCCCAGCTCGGTGGTATACCGCATCAGGGTATTTTCTGGAGTTTGATAGAACCTTCCGGTGGCGAAGGAAAATTGGCTGTGTTCGTTCAGCTGGTAGGCTACCGACAAGCGCGGCGCAATATTCCCCCGGCCGAGCAGCCCGGAACGTTCCGCCCGCACGCCCAGGCGAGCCATCCACTTGCGGGTAAAATAGATGTTGCTTTCCGCAAAGGCCGCGCTGTAGGCTTCGTTTAAATCCGTAGGAAATACCTCGCCGCCGCCGTTGGTGTATTCCTCCTGCCACCGGCTCCGGATGAATTCGCCGCCAAACTTGAGGACGACGTGGTCGCTCCAGTAGTAGTTGAACCGGGCCTTGCCCTGGCCCGAGTGGCCATCCTCCTGCAAAGCAAAGCCAGACTGGATATCATCGCTGTTTTGAGTAAACCCGCCGCCGGCAAATACGCTCCACTTTTCGCTCAGAACTTCCTGGTAGGACAGCTGGGTGAACAGGTAAT
>CAYVVK010000215.1:5101-9733 GCA_964454855.1 uncultured Phaeodactylibacter sp.
GTAATCGTTCTTCAGGGAGAGCAATTGTTGGTTGCTCACGTCCGCAAAGCCGGGGACAAAAAGGCCGAAGCGGTTCCGGCTGAGGCTGGCGTAGGCCTTAAGAATACCCGTTGGGCTGGTTTTGTGCCGAAAGATCAGCTGCCCGTTCTGCCCGCTGAAGGGCTGGTCGAATTCTACATTGGCGGGAAGTACGGCCAGGGTGGGCCCCAGCTCCGTCACATCCACCGAGGCGGCCAGGGAGGTGTTTTCCCAGGCCTGGGTGTGAGATAGGCCCGCTCCCACGGACATTATGGAAACCCCGGTTTGGGTTTCCTCCGCCAGATCATGGGTATTCAGCAGGAGGGCAGAGGACAGAGCCTGTCCGTATTCCGCCGAGTAGGCGCCGGTGCTGAAGGTGGTGCCTTTGAACAAAAAAGGAGAAAACCGCCCGCGGGCCGCTACATTGCCGGCCGTGCTGTTGTAGGGGTTCTGCACGAACATACCATCGATGAAGGTGCGGGTTTCGTAGGTGGCGCCGCCGCGTACGGAGAGCTGGCCGCTTTCCCCTAACTGTTGTACGCCGGGCAGGGTGGCGAAGGCGCCAGAGATGTCGGCATTGGCCCCCGCTGTGGTAGCAATATCAATGGAGTTCAGGACAACGGCTTTCTTGTCATCCCCTGCTTCAAAAGCGCCGGCGGTAATGGTGATTTCCTGGAGGGTATTGGCCTCCGGCTTCAGGTAAAGCTCAAGGTGAATGGGTGTTCCATTTAGAACTATGCTTTTTTCAAGGCTTTTATAGCCCAGGTACTGAGCAACCAAAATGGCCTCTCCGCTTTGTGGGGTAGTGAGTGCAAACTGGCCGTTCTCATCAGTGGAAGTGCCTTCAAAGCTGCCTTTAAGGAAAATGTTGGCGCCGACAATGATATCCACCCCCTTTTCTTTCAGCGTTCCCGTAATGGTAGTCTGGCTGCCCAGGCGAGCAACCCAAAAGAACAGAAGAAAGAGGAGTAAGGCGTTTTTCATCTTTAGATCATTTTTGCTTTGATGATCCAAAGATGCCCACCTTACAGGGGCCTTCCCAGTTTTTTGAACTGGCCGGTTGTTTTAATAGGTTGAATGGTAACTGAGCAGGATGAACGGTTTGGCGAAAAGCGTTAATCCCTGCTACTGCCAAAGAGCAAGGCAGCTACTTCGGCATCATATCCCATCAGCACTTTTTTCACTACCCCATCCTCACCGATCAGCACAAAGGTGGGAAAGAAGTAGGCGGAAAAATCCTCGTTCATTCCGCTTTCTTTGGAAAAGGCAGGGAAGGGAAAGGCCTTTTTGTGTAGGTAATTTTTCAGCGCTGTCCCGGAATCCGTGGGGCTGCTGTAACAGAAGCGCAGGCCTGTCCTGAATTGAAATTTTTCAGCCTTCATTTCCCGCATGGCGTACTCGCATCCGCCGCATCCAATGAAGGAGAACATCACAACGGTTTCCATACCGGGCGTCCCGTATCGTATAGAGCCACTTCCCGCCCGTCGGTATCGGTGTAGAACTGATCTTTCACTTTTTCTCCGGCGGTGATCTGTTTCAGATGTAGCTCCTCATCCATATCCGCCTCACTGATCTCCCGGTATCTGGCGGTTGAAGCCTGGAGAAGATCCGTCAGTTGGAAGGGCCGCTCTTCAAAGCAGATATCGGAAAATTGGTAATCGATCACCTGCAGGGTATCTCCTCCGCGGATGGTAAGCTGCTGTACGCGCTCCAGTTGGGCGGCGGCGGTAGGCAGGTAGTAATTCCTTTCGTACCGCACCAGTTGGGTACTATCCCCCTGTGAGGGCTTTTCCTCCACCTTACAAGGGGCCGGCAAGGATCTTGCCCAGGGGAGAAACGATGAGGCTGCCCCCCGCGCACATCTCTTCCGGCTCCGCCCCCACCAGCGCCTGATATTTTTCCGGATACATCGATTTGGTGAAATACTGGTTTTGCAGCCCAGCACAAAACAGCGGCCTTCCAGGGCGATGTGGCGCATGGTAGCTGTCCATTCCTCCCGGGAATCTGCCGTGGGGGCGATATATAGCTCCACTCCTTTCCGGTACATCGCCTTGCGCGCCAGCGGCATGTAGTTCTCCCAGCAGATGAGGCCACCCAGCCTGCCGATGTTGGTATCGAAAGTTACTAAGGATTCACCGCCCGCTTCCCGCCAGACGAGCCGCTCCGTGCCGGTGGGTTTGATCTTGCGGTGCACGCCCAGCAGGCCTTCCTTAGGCGACAGGTAGATCATCGAGCAGTACAGGCTGCCGCTCCGGGGGTCTTTTTCGGTGGCGCCGGCCACCAGGTATACCCCCCGCTTTTGGGCGAGTTGTTCCAGCCGCTGCCGGTCTTTACTTTCCAGATCGATGCTGTTTCTGTAGTACTCCGCATACAGTTCCCGCCCTCCCGCTGTCCGCCGGCCGATAGTAGCGCCAAAACCCTCGCGGGTAGCCGGGGATGAAGGACTCGGGAAAGACGATGAGCTGAGCGCCCTCTCCGGCGTACTGTTTCGTTAGCGCTTCCACCTTGCGGAGGGTGGCTTCCTTATTAAAGAAAACGGGGTTGTCCTGAATGACGCAGGCCTTGACTTTCATATTTATTCCTGGCTTCGGTATTCGCTAATTTCAAACAGGTGCCCGTCCGGGTCGTAGAAAAAACAGCGGGTTTCGGCGCCCCTGTCTACTGGCGGCGTGATGAAATCCACGCCTCTTTCTTTCAGCAGTTGGTAGGAGCGCCGGCAGTCCTTAACCCGGATGGTAAAGGAATGGCTCACCCGGTTTTTGTCTGCCGGAGGATTGAACTGTACGTCCGGTTTATCTTCCGTCGGCCCGCCGGAAGTGACGAGCAGCAGCCAGTGCCCCAGGAACTCCAGCACAGCCGAGTCGCCGCCGTACTCCCGGTAGAGGGAGGCGCCGAGTTTGTCGAGGTAGAAACGTTTTGCCGCCTCCATATCGGAAATGACGAGTATGGTGGTTAGGGCGGAGTCTTCGAAGGGGTCACGGTTATTATTCTTCATCCTGCATCCAGATTGGTTTCGTTTGTGGTTGATGTTCTCTGCCGATGATCTGCCGGTACAGCTCCGGCCTCCTCGCCTTTTTATAGCGATACCCGCCGGCCAGGGCCAATTTGTCCTTGGTAAGGGTGGCGATGGTTATATCGTCATCAAACGACCTGATCTCAGAGAGCACTTCGCCGTAGGGGTCGAGTATCATGGAATTCCCGTTTTTCAGCTGATCGCCGTCGTAGCCGATGGGGTTCGTGAAGGCATAGTACACGCCATTGTCGTATGCTCTGGCCGGCAGCCAGCGCATCAGCCAGCGCCTTCCTTTCGGGCCGTCGAATTCCAGGCGAAGGGAAACCGGGTCCTGCGCTCTGTTTTGCCAGTACTTGTCCTCTACAAACCCTCTGCCGGGCATGGCCGAGGGGGTACAACCGGTGACATGCGGGGCAAAAATGAGCTCAGCGCCCAGCAAAGCGGTGGCCCGCACATTCTCAATGACGTTGTTGTCGTAGCAGATCAATATGCCGCATTTCCAGCCCAGCAGATCGAAAACGACGTATTCATTGCCGGCCGACAGATGAGGGTTGATGAAAGGGTGCAGCTTTCGGTATTTCGCCACTACCCTCCCCTCGTGCACGCACAGGTAAGTATTGTACAGCTTTCCGTTGTCTTTCTCCACCAAACCGGCCAGGACGGGCATTCCATACTTTTCCGATATCCTGATCAGTTGCCGGCTGCTCTCGCCATCCGGCACCGGTTCCGCCAGGGCGATGATCTCGCTCAGGCTCAGATCCTTGGTGAAAGTATAGGCAGTGACGGACATTTCGTGAAAGCTGATCAGGCGGGCTCCCTGGGCCCTGGCCTTTTCCGTCAAGCTGTCTATTACAGACAAGTTGTAGGCTTTGTCTCCATTCCTGGGTTGAAACTGGGCAACGGCAATTTTCATGGCTAAAGCTGGTGTTTTAGTGATGTCAGCCCTAAAATAGCATTCTTTCCACACCGCACTGCACCACCATCATCCTGTTCTGTATACTCCTGGCCTTCACCGGCTGCCAGGACAATTTGAACGGTGAAAATAATGACAAATAAGGCTGCCGGGTATCCTTAATAAAAAGGAAATCCCCTTTCGACATGAAAAGCAGAAACAAATCATTCCCGGTGATGGCAAATGGAACAAGGTTTTTATGCCTGCTATGTGTGGCTATCCTCTGCGGGCTCAGGGCGAATGCTCAGGTAGATCCCCTGAACTGCGACTGGAGCGCCTATAAAGCACAACCGGGGCTCACGGCAAGCGAGCTGGGCGATACCCTTAGCGTCAACTGGGAGGGAACCGGAAAGGAGGAGCTGAAGTTGAAGTTCATCATATCTGAAGGAATTCCCACCATTCAGGAACTGGCCATCCGCCCCCCGGGCGGTGAATGGCGAATACTTGCCAATGAGGTGCAGCCGGAATTCCGCATCGTTTCCGGCCTGCGGCGCGTCACCCAGCAGCAAACGGAGCCTCTGGAAAAGCTGGGGGTGCCCCTCACCGCGGAAAAGCTGAACGAGATCAAGTGGGATGCCTTCTGGGACGCCCCGCTGTACGTCACCGACGAACCGCCCCGCTCCCACCAGTCCTCCATACCCGCCGCCGA
>CAYVVK010000216.1:0-2945 GCA_964454855.1 uncultured Phaeodactylibacter sp.
TACCAGCCTTTAAAGGCCGGCATATGGCCGTATTTTTGCCATACCTCATCGATCACCTTCAGGTTGATGTCCACCTCCTTCTGGTAGCCGCCCTGTTCCCACCAGTACTTGCCGGAATCGTACAGGCCGAAGTAGAAGGCCATGCCGTATTTGCCGGCCAGCTCCAGGAACTGCTGCACCAGGTCTACCGGCGGGTGGTAGCAGCCCTCGTTCTCCATCAGGTAGCGGGAAGGATAGGTAAGAAAGCGCTTGTAGCCCGAGCGGATGAGGATGACGGTATCAATGCCCATCTGTTTCATATGGGCAAAGTCCTGGTTCCACTCCCTGCGCGACCAGTTCTGGTGGGGAATGTCGTGGGAAATTTCGTCCAGGAAGGTGCCGGTTATTTGCATGGTGAATTATTTTTTTTGTACAAAAGCTTGATAAAGAATGAGGCACAAATAAACCACACATTTATGCTCGTTCTTTTGCACGCCAGCTGCGTTAAAAAGCCTCGCTTAAACATAGTATGGTAACGTCAGTTCGGGATCAAACCCTATGAATATCAACAACTTGTAGCTCTCTGGAGCTATTCGCCGCTCGCTATTTGCCATTCGCTGCGGCCTGCGAACAGCGAACTGCAATTGCAACGATTTACCATCAATTTTATCCCGAACTCACGTTATGGTAAGAAAAAAAATCATCATGCTCCTTCGGAATGGCCAATTTGTCCCCTCATTTCGAATCTTTACACTGTTGTTCTGCCTCTGGCAGTTTGGCCTTACTCAAAAATCACACCTCAAGAATCAAGACTCAGGAATCAAACATCTTCCAGCCGTAGGATTTTTGATTCTTGATTTGCCGCTCGGCCCGTGGCTGCCCCGCAAACCTAATCCGCCTGGCTGGCCTCCAGCTTATCATACCAGAAAAACTTCAGCAACACCGAAGTAGCCACAAACAGCCCGAAAGTGGCCAGCAGGCTGTTCCACTCCTTGATGATGAGGTAGATCGGCATAATGACCAGGGTCATCTGCCAGGCGATGCCCACCACCACGTTGAAGGCGTCGAGGCTCAGGTTCTGGTTGGGATGGAATTCGGGGTCTTCCGCCATCACCTTCTCCTTTATCGGCTTCCAGAAGCCCCAGGGGCGGGTCTGTTTATAAAACTTTTTGAGTACCTCTTCATCTTCCGCCGGCGTCAGCCAGGTGCCTGCCATGCAGCCGATGAAGGATACCAGCAGGATCAGTGGGAAAATGAAAATGGCAGAAGTTTCCGGGTATAAAAAAGGGACAAAGGTAGAGGCTACCAGCCCACCCAGCATGCCGTAGAAATAGCCATAGCCGTTAAAGCGCCACCATATCCATTTCAGCACGTTGGCGGCCGCATAGCCGCCGTAGAGGGCGGAGGTGATCCAGAGCGTCAGGGAGTTGATGGATTGGGCAAAAAAGCCACCGATCAGGCCGATGACTACCAGCAGGATGGAAGAAGCATAGCTGTAACGCACGTAGGTCTTTTGCGTGGCGTCGGGGTTGATGTACTTTTTGTACAGGTCGTTGACCACATAGGCCGGGGCGGCGTTGATAAAGGCGGCAAAGGTTCCCATAAAGGCCGCCAGCAGGCCCGCCAGCAGGAGCCCCTGGAAACCGGAGGGCACAAAGCGCTCTATCGCGAGGGGAAGCACCGCCTCAAAGTCGATGTCAGCCCCCATGCCCACAAATTCAGGGCGCAGGAAGACCAGCGCCAGCACCGCCAGACCCGCGATCATGAGATAGCGCGGGAAAAAGAGCACCAGAATAGTCAGGCCGCTCATTTTGGCGGCCTCGGCGGAAGTCCTGGCCGACAGCACCCGCTGCATATCATAACTGGGCACCGGGCCGGCCAGGCTGGCGAAGATCCCCTTGAACAACATCAGGATAAAAAGCAGGCCGAACATGGAAAAGCCGTCCTGCTCGATCTTCTCGTTGACGCTATCCAGGTAGCCCGTCCAGTCCAGGCCCAGCTCCCAGTCGAAGAAAAGCTCCTTCCAGCCGGGCGGCACGGCTGCCGTCACCTGCTCGGCGGAAACAGAGGTGAAAGCAATGTAGCCGATGACGATACAGGAGATGGTCATGATGAAAAACTGCAGCACCTCCGTCAGCACCACGCTGTACATGCCGCCTTTGATCACGTAGAGGGTAGTAATGGCGATGATGAGCAGGGCATACCCCTGCTCGGTAGTCACCTGAAAATTGCCGATGCTGAACGACAGGTCCCAGGGAAAGAAGATGACGGCAAATTTACCGATGCCAACAAAGAAGTAGGCCACAAAGCCCAGTACGCTGATGATGGCGAAAACGGTCACGATGATGTGGGACATGCGCCCGCCCCGCCCGTCACCGAAGCGAAAGGTGATCCACTGCGCGCCGGTCATCACGCGGGAGCGGCGCAGCCAGGCCGCCAGGAAGACCATGACGAAAACCTGGTTCCAGACCGGCCAAAGCCAGGGTATCCAGGCGCTTTTCAGGCCGTAGACGAAGAGGATGGTCACCGTCCACATGGTGCCGGAAATATCAAACATGCCGGAAGCGTTAGACAGGCCCAGCATGTACCAGGGCAGGCTGTTGTCGCCCAGGAAATAGCTGTCGAGGCTGCGGGAAGCCCGCTTGGAGATCCAGAATCCGATCAGGATCGTAGCTGCGATATACAGCAGAATGATAGAGAGATCTAAAGTCGATAGATTCATTCGGGTTTTCGTTTTGCCGTGCAGCAAAAATTGGAATAATCTTCTGTATTGTCTATCTGCAATCAAAAAAAATTTAGAATTTTATGCCGCTTTTTCAGGTACCCAACAAAACGTAGACTATGTACTTCCGTGATTTGCTCTTCCTTTGCTCCTTGTTGCTGGCCAGCTGTGCTCCCCAAAACGAAATCCTGGAAACCCAGGTGCTCGTACTCGGTGGCGGCACCGGTGGCACGGCAGCCGGCAT
>CAYVVK010000216.1:2955-9698 GCA_964454855.1 uncultured Phaeodactylibacter sp.
CGTAGACGGCAACCACGCCATGCCCGCCGGCATCTGGGGCGAATTCCGCAGCCGGTTGGAAGAACACTACGGCGGCCCACAGGCCCTGGCCACCGGCTGGGTGAGCCATACACAGTTCGAGCCCCATGTGGGCGCAGCGATCTTCGCAGAAATGGCCGCCGAGGCCGGCCCGCTGGATGTCTGGTTCAATTCCACTTATGACTCCATCGGGAAAGTTGACGGGCGCTGGAAAGCCACCGTCATCCGCAATGGCGAGCGGGTGGAAGTGCTGGCCGATATTCTCATCGACGGTACGGATCTCGGTGATGTTGCGGCAGCCGCCGGCGTGGATTACAGCCTGGGCATGGATGCCCGCCCGGAAACCGGCGAAAGCATCGCCACGGAGGAAGGCAATGACATCATTCAGGACCTGACCTACGCGGCCATCCTCAAGGACTATGGCGAGGGCAAGGCTCCCCTGCTGGAGCGGCCCGAGAATTACGACTCTACCCTCTTCCTATGCTCCTGCCGGGCCCTCTGCCGGGATACCACGGAAAACCCGCACCCCTGCGAAACCATGCTTACCTATGGCAAGCTGCCCAACGACAAGTATATGATCAATTGGCCCATACACGGCAATGATTACTATGCCAATGTGGTGGAAATGACAGAGGAGGAACGCCAGGCCGCCTATGAGGAAGCTAAAAACAAGACCCTGCAGTTCATCTACTTCATACAGCACGATCTTGGGTTCACCAAGCTCGGCATCGCCGATGATGAGTTCCCCACCGAGGACAAGCTTCCTTTCTTCCCCTATCATCGCGAAGGGCGGCGCATCGACGGCCTGGCGCGCCTGGGGCTGCAAAACATAAAAACTCCCTATCAGGCGGAGAAACCGCTCTACCGCACCGGCATTGCCGTGGGCGACTACCCCATCGACCACCACCACAAGGAACGGCCCGACGCCCCTGAAATTGACTTCCCGCCGGTACCTTCCTTCAGCATCCCCGCCGGCAGTTTGATCCCCGAAGAAGTGGAGGGGCTGCTGATGGCCGACAAGGCCATTTCCGTGACCAACATCGCCAATGGTTCCACGCGCCTGCAACCGGTCATATTGCAGGTGGGGCAGGCCGCAGGAACACTGGCCGCACTCACGGTGCTGTCGACGGCTCCCGATATAAGCCCCCGGGATATTCCCATCCGCGATTGGCAGGATGCCGTCCTGGACTACGGCGGCTATCTGCTTCCCTATTACGATATTTCCCCGGAACACCAGCACTTTAAGGCGGCGCAGCGCATCGGCGCCACCGGCATCCTCAAAGCCACCGGAGAGCCTTACAAGTGGGCCAACCGGACGTGGTTCTACCCCGACACCACCATCAGCCTGGGGCAGTTGCTCCGGAACATGCAGGATTTTGAGCCTGGACTCAAGGTGGAAACTGCCGATACAAGCAGCCTTGTTACGCTCAGTAACAGCCTGCCCCTGATCAGAATGCTGGCCGAACAGTTAGGCAAAACATCGCCTACCCTGGAATCCGCGGATGCAGTGGCCCTGGCCGTAGATGGAAAGCTGGATACAGCGGGCTGGCCGGAGCGCCCCCTGACAAAAGTGGAAATCGCCGTACTTCTGGATGAATTGCTGGATCCTTTTCATGCCAGGCCGGTGGGATTTGACGGGAGATTCAAATAAGCCTGATACTACTTTAAATGAAACTGCGGCTTGCTAAAAGTGAAGTAGTATTAAGGCTCATCTAGACGCCGCTTTTTTCCTTGCCTCTTCGTACAGCGCTCTCATTTCGAGGAGCTGGCCTCTCTTCTCAGGGTCGTGAACGAGGTTGTGGTGTTCTTCCGGGTCATTAAGGTGATCATATAATTCTTCGCTTTCAGGGCCGGCCTCTTCCCCCCAGCGTGTATATCTCCAACGGCCTGTGCGGATGGAGCCGGCTTTTCCGCCACTGGTGACGGTATAAGCATAGGGCTTCCTCCACTCGGAAAATACGCTTTTCAGTAAGGGGCTGAAACTCATTCCCTGGAGGTTTTGAGGTAAGCCGGAGGTAAAACCCGCCAGTTCCGCCAGCGCAGGATACAGGTCGATGAGTTCGATAAGCGCATCGCTACGGCTACCGTGCATCGGCTCCGTTTCCGGGCCCGGCACGGAGATGATCAGAGGCACGCGCACACTGCCCTCCCACAGGCTAACTTTTGACCAGCAATGGTGCTCCCCGAGGTTGTAGCCATGGTCAGACATGAAAACGACAATGGTGTTTTCCCGGAGCCCCAGGCGCTCCAGAGCATCCTGCAGCCGCCCTACCTGCTGGTCCATAAACTGAACGCTGGCCATGTATCCGCTGATCACTTTCTTTTGCTGCAGTTCGTCCATACCGAACTGTTTCCCATTTTGCTGGCCCAGGGCGGCTTCGGGTACATCCTGCAGGCTCTCAACGCGGGGCAGGCGCATGCTTTCATCCGGAAAACCGTCGTAGCACTGTTCCGGGGCGATGAAAGGCACATGGGGCCTGACCAGGCCTACCGCCAGGAAGAAGGGTTGTTCCGGCTTGATCTTCTTTTTGTTGCTGGCCCCGGGCGGTATCTGGCCAGCCCGGCTTTCCAGAATGGCGATGGCCTGGCTGGTGGCCAGGTAGTCTGTTTGGGTATGCAGGAGTTCGTCCGGGAGGATCATTCTTGAAAAATTTCCGCCGTAATGCCGGCTTTTCGGGGATAACAGCTCCAGCTCTCCCTGGCTCTGGGTCTCCGGGCCCAGTACGTTATAGGCATAGTCCCAGGAGGTAGGGTCGTCACCTCCGGCCTCACCGCGCTCGATGCCGCCCGGCACGCCCATGTGAAAGATCTTGGACACCCGGGCCGTAAAATATCCCCGCTCCCGGAAGAAACCCGCCAGGGAGGGGTGGTCCGCCAGAGCAGGGTTCTCCTTTTTATAACTGCCCGCTTGATCGTTATTCCTCAGCACGCCATTCGCCTGCGGGTACAGCCCACTCATAAAGGAAGCTCTCGACGGTCCGCATATCGGGTACTGGCAGTAGGCCCGATTGAATGTCACGCCTTCCTCTTGCAAACGGTTGAGGTGGGGGGTGTACTCGTCAATATTCATGTAAGGGCCGATCCGGGTATTGAGGTCATCGGAGATGATCAGAAGGATGTTCGGCTTCTGGGCTTCCAGGGCCGGGTGGCAAAGTGCCGTTATTAAGGTAATGGCTAGGGTAAATCTGACTTTTAGCTTCATCAAGGCTTGCTTTAGGTATTTTTTAATGCCCTCAAAATAAACCATAAATTCCGGCTTATCAGAACCGGCAGATATACCGAACCCATATCACCAAATAATTGTATATTAGGGCAAAGAACCAGCCAATTTCTAATTCATAACATCAGCTCCAATGGCATCCACAACGAAGTTTCCGAAGACCAATAAAGAACTCGCCGAACTGGGCGGAGGCGAAGCCGTCCGCTTTCCCGGAACAGAAGAGGAATACTGGAAGCTCGCCGAGGAAGCCGAATTTCGCGTCGACTTTTACCATCAGGAAATTATTGCGGCTATGAGCTATGAAAACGAAGTTCACTCTGATATCGTGACGGAATTCATGTTTTTGCTGAAAACCATTTTCCGCGAAAAAAATGTCCGGTTTGGAAACAGTAATCGCCCGGTATGTATCCCCCCCTGCGGCCATGCCATCTTCAATCCGGATGGTTCTGTGATCGGCCTTCCGGATAAGTTTTACGAATACCGCCCCGGCATGACCGCCGAACTCACCCCCATTGTCCTCTTCGAGGTGCTTTCCAAAAACACACGGGTGCGCGACTGGGGGGAAAAACTCCCCTGCTTCAAACAGATCCCTTCTCTGCAGTACATTCTGTATATCGACAGCGAAAAAGTACAGCTCAACTTCATGGAGCGGATGGCCGATAATGAGAAATGGCTGGAAAGCATACTGGCCAGCCCGGAAGATACTTTCGATCTGGCCGGCACTACCCTGAGCCTGAAAGATGTCTACAAAGGAACCCTGGTAAAATGATAAGTAGGCGCCCGGCGGTTTAATTTTCTTTCGTTCCGTCTTGTCTCTCCACCGGAAAATTATCAGGCCTACTCGTCATACAATTTTTTAAAAACCTCAGGCTTCCTCTGTATCCCCGTATAGAAAAAGAACACTTCCCCCTCAATGCCATACTTCCGGTTCTCCTCAACCATCTGCTGCAATAGTGTATCAGAAGCCAGATAATCACCTACTTTGAGCAGGATACCCGGCGCCAGCAGATCCAGCTGTTCCTGGGGCATCTGCTCCTCGACGATCTTCTTCAGTTCCTTCCGGTAATCTTCGATGTTGTAGCGGTATACCTGCGGGCACACCATGTCTACCCATCCCTCGCGCACCCAGGTGGGCCAGTCCTGCAGGTACTGCTCTTTGCTCCAGGGGTAAATGCTGGGAGACACAGAGATGGCGATGTTCGGATCGCTGGCCTTCAGGCTCCGGTACATGCGCTCCATGAAGCGGTTGAGCCGATCGGCGCGCCAGTCCACCCAGGCGCTGTCGAGATGATCCTGCGGAGGGCTTTGCCCGCCGTGTTCCGCCTGATAAAGCGCTACGGTCAGTGAATCGTAGCCCGCCAGGGAAGGCAGGGCCGGCAGGCGGTCGTCGCCCTGTACGCCATCCACTTCGTACTTCTCCACCACTTCCGTCATCAGGCCGAGGATGAAGTCCTGTACTTCCGGGTCGAAGGCATTCATCCACTGAAAGCCGTTTTTGGTGGCCAGCTTGCCATCCGGGCCGATAGCCGCCCACTCGGGGCGCTGGCGCAACAGGTAGCCGCCGTCCGGCTCTTCATAGGAAGAAGAAAAGCCGAATTCAAACCAGGCATACACCTCGATATCCTCCGCATGCGCCTCCTCGATCAGCTCCTGCAGCGGGTCGCGGCCCTCAAAAGCCGGGGCGATCTTCACCCCAAACTCCTTTTCCATAATTTCACTGGGGTACAGGGTATAGCCCCGGTTCCAGGTAACGACGAAGATGGTGTTGAAGCCATAGGCTTTGGCGTCGGCCACCGCCTGCCGGATGCCCTCGCGGGAGAATAGGGCCTCACTGTCGATATTGGTGAGCCAAAAGCCACGCGTGGCGTCGGGGACAACGGTAACTGGAGCCTGGCAGGAAAAGAGGAGGATGGAAAGAAAAAAAATGATGAAAGCTGGGCGCATTTTTCCCGTAAAAATAGGCATCTGCTTTTGAAATCGGTATTATTTTCCCCTTTCAGCCGAATCCTGATCCATGAGCACTGTTTACCAACACATTCGAGCCCGCACTGATTTTAGCCCTCCCGAAGACTGGCTCCGCATCCGCACCATCGACCTGCACACCGGCGGCGAACCCCTGCGCGTCATCCTCGATGGCCTGCCGCCGCCGCAGGGTAATAATGTGCTGGAATACCGGAAGTACATGCGCGATCACTACGGCCACCTCCGCCGCGCCCTCATGCACGAACCGCGGGGCCATGCCGACATGTACGGCTGCATCATCCGGGAGGGCTTTTGACAAAAAGCTTACCAACCTTGAATGCTTATCTTTGTTGGGAAACCAAACAGCCGCTGGGCAAGCTTCAGCCGCCGAGCGGCATAAATCAACCAACACCATGTCCTACCGCAGTATGATGGAAGCCGTCCGCGACCTGGAAAAGCACGGCAAACTGAAACGCATCAAAACGGAAGTAGATCCCGAGCTGGAAATGGCGGAGATCCACCGACGTGTTTATGATGCCGGGGGGCCGGCGCTCTTTTTCGAACGCGTCAAAGGCAGCCCTTTCCCTGCCCTATCCAATATCTATGGCACCGTCGAACGCACCGAGTTCCTGTTCCGGCATACGATGAAGAAAGTACAAAAGGTCATCGAACTGAAGGCCGACCCCGCCAATTTTTTTAAAAACCCGCTGCGCTACAGCTCGGCCCCATTCACTGCCCTTTCCGCCCTGCCCATGCAGCAGCGTTTTGGTGCGCCGATAAAGTACGGACAAACTCAGGTCAGCCAGCTGCCCCAGGTCAAATCCTGGCCGATGGACGGCGGCGCCTTCATCACCCTGCCGCAGGTGCTGACCCTGCCTCCCGGCAGCCGCAACATCATGCAGTCCAACCTGGGCATGTACCGCATTCAGCTGTCGGGCAATGAGTATGTAATGAACGAAGAGGTGGGCATGCACTATCAGATCCATCGAGGCATAGGGGTACATCATACGCAGTACAATCAAAGCGATGAGCCCTTCCGGGCATCCATCTTCGTGGGCGGGCCGCCCTCCCACGCTTTCGCCGCCATCATGCCATTGCCCGAGGGCTTATCAGAACTGACCTTTGCCGGTATGCTGGCCGGGCGGCGCTTCCGCTATCTGTGGGACGAGGGCCACGTCTTATCGGGTGATGCCGACTTTGTGATCACGGGCATCATCCGCAAGGGAGAGAAAAAACCGGAGGGCCCCTTTGGCGACCACCTGGGCTACTACAGCCTGCAGCACGACTTCCCTGTGATGGAAGTAGAAAAGGTATACCACCGCAAAGATGCCGTCTGGCACTTTACCGTGGTGGGCCGTCCTCCGCAGGAAGATTCCAGCTTTGGTTACCTCATCCACCAGCTCGTCAAACTGCTGACGCCCCAGGAATTCCCGGGCATCGTAGAGATCAATGCCGTAGATGCCGCCGGCGTGCACCCCTTGCTGCTGGCCATCGGCAGCGAACGCTATATGCCTTTCCGCGAGCGGCGGCCCGAGGAGATCCT
>CAYVVK010000217.1:0-9685 GCA_964454855.1 uncultured Phaeodactylibacter sp.
TATTTCAAATTCTCCAAGACGAAGCTTGGAGGTACCTTTTTACACAACCCCTATAGTAACCCTCCGGGCTGTAAACAAAGCGCTAAACACATACGACCCACTTTTACCTTTTGACTTTCGCGGTTTTATGCCACAGGCATCCCTTCGGGGCCTTTTGACTTTATCATTTCACCTTTCACCTTTCACCTTTCACCTTTCACCTTTTACCTTTTACCTTTTACCTTTTACCTTTTACCTTTCTTAGGTTTTGCTTTCCGCCGCCAGCTCTTCTTCCACTTCTTCAGACTTCACGATATTAGCGCCGGCTTCCGTCATCTCCGCCACGGCTTTCTCCACATCTCCGGGCTTGTTATTGACGCCGCGGCAGCCGTCGATGATGACGTAAGTATCAAAATCTTCTTTAATGGCGTCCAGGGTGGTGAACTTTACACACACATCTGTGGCCAGGCCCGCGATGTATACTTCCTTTACGCCTTTGTCTTTGAGGTAATCGCTCAGGCCGGTAGAGCGGCGGTGGCCGTTGTCGTAGAAGCCACTGTAGCTGTCGATCTCCTTGTCCACGCCTTTCTTGAAGACCTTTTCGACCGGCTCCATATTGAGATCGTCGACAAATTCGGCGCCTTCGGAGCCCTGCACGCAGTGGTCGGGCCAGAGGAACTGCTCCAGGCCTTCCAGTTCGATGACATCGCCCACCTCATGCCCCTCATGATTGGAAGCGAAGCTGAGGTGGTCCTCCGGGTGCCAGTCCTGGGTGGCCACCACCAGGTCGAATATTTCCATCATTCGGTTGGCTACGGGCACGACTTCCTGTCCGTTTTCGGCGGGCAGGGCGCCTCCGGGTACAAAATCTTTCTGAATATCCACAAGTATCAATGCTCTTTGCTGTTCGTTAGTCATAGTTTGGCTTTTATTGTTTGAACGGGCTGCAGCCGGAAGATGTTTGGGCGAAAGGCCTGACAGGTTTTGCTGTCGGCAGATTGTCTGGAAAAACTTGCCAAGCCTGCAAAACCCGGTGTTGTTCCGCTAGCGCTAAAAAGTTATATTTGTACAAAAGCGGCAGCATGGCAAATGGTGAATCCAAGGTTAGAAGTATTCCAAAGTCTCTCATCTATGAAATGAATGAGGGGCAGCCCATCTATTATCATGGCTATCGGGACGTACTTAATGAAATAAAAACGCCGGAGGAAATCATGGGTAGTAGTATTCTCCAGTCTTTGATCATTGAGCTGATCAAAGACCACCTGAAGCCGCTCTTTGGAAAAGAATTTGTGATCCTGGCAAATGAACTTGGAGTACAGTTCACCGAGAAGTCATGGCGCAATGTAGATATGGCGGTCTTCAGAAAAAAGGACCTGCTGCGCAAAGGCATCAAAGACAAGTATTCCGAGATCCCGCCATTACTCGTCATTGAGATCGATACCAAAGCAGCGCTGGAAGACTTCTCCCACCCCGAAGAATACTACCATACCAAAACGGACCAGCTCCTGGATTTTGGCGTCGAGAAGGTACTATGGATATTCACGGCTTCCGAAAAATTTATGATCGCGGAGAAGGGAAAACGCTGGGAAACCGGCAACTGGAGAGAAGAGGTGGAGCTTTATCCGGATATTTCGCTTAATATCCGGAAATTGCTGGATGATTTTAAGGAGGCCTGATAAATAATATCCTGTCACTTTGAGCGCTGAACCCCGTTAGGGGTTTTATATCGGTAGAATGATTATTAGCCAGGACAGGCATGCCGTAGGCATGTAATAAAATCTCAGGTTTTTTGACGCTTCCGGTTAGATCACCTCCCGGAAGCATTCCACCAGCCGCTCCACATCCTGCGCTTCATTGTACAAATGGCAGGACACCCGCACCGCGCTGCCCCGCAGGGAGACGTACACCCCATTCTTTTGAAATACCGCCTTCAACCGCTCCACATCCACCCCTTCCGGCAGGCGCACGCCCACCAGGTGGTGAGCACGCTGCGCCTCCGGCTCCACGCGGCAGCCCATATCCACGAGTTGCTGCAGGGGCTCGCGCATCAGCTCCCGGCAGTAGGCTTGAATATCGGGCACGCCCCATTCCAGCAGCTGTTCGATGGCGCGCAGCAGCATGGGCGCCAGGATGAAGTTGCTCTGCTCTCCCATGGAATAACGCCCGGCCAGAGGCTGGTAGGCCGGCTGGTAGTTGACTAAATTCTTGAAATCTTCACTGTCCAGGCGGTTGATCCAGTTCTCCTCGATGGGTATACCCCCGTCGAAAACCGGCCCGAAGTAGGCCAGGCCAATGCTGTAAGGCCCCATCAGCCATTTGTAGCCGGCACAGACGAGGGCATCGGGCTGCACTTCCTGCAAATCGAAAGGAAGGGCCCCAATGGATTGGGTGCCGTCTATCACCAGCCAGGCGCCTACCTCCGTAGCTCTTTTCCGGATGGCCTTTAGGGAGAATAGCGTACCATCTGCCCAGTGGACGTTGCCCAGGGTCACCATGGCCGTCCGGGCATCGATGGCGTCCAGGATATGTTCGCTCCAGTACTGGCTGCGAGGCGCCGCTGCTGGTGCCTTTACCGTACGGATCTCAGCGCCCCGTTCTTCCGCCAGGCGCTGCCAGGTGTAGTAGTTGCTCGGAAATTGCTCTTCCACGATCACGATATTGTCGCCGGCCTGCAGGGGCAGGTTGCGCGCCACGATGGCCAGGCCGTAAGAGGCCGAAGGAACGACTGCCACCCGGCCCGGCTCTTCGATGTTCAGCAGGCGGGAGAAAGCTTCCCTGAGTTGCTGCACCGGCTCAAAAAAATCCTTTACTTCGATCTCGTAGGGGCGCCCCTTCCGCCGCAGGGCCTCAATGCCCGCTTCTTCCACGCTCTTCAGCTGGGGCGACATATAGGCGCCATTGAGGTAGCTGATGTCATCGGGCAGGGAAAAGAGGTGCTTCTGGGAAGATAGCATGTTGTTGTTTTTGGTGCGCCGCAAAATAGATTTTTACGGGCGCTTTTTCAAACCTCCCGGGGCGCCCGATTCATCGGGCCCGGCCTCACCCACATACAACCCGCTTAGCCGGCCGCTTAAAAGCGGCGCTCCGGGCCCTACCCAATAATCAAAGAAGCCAGAAACACCAGGAAAGCCGCGAAAGTACCCACAATGGCCGCTCCTACCGTATACAGGCGGTAGCCCGTCTTGATGTCCATGCCCGTCAGCTGGGTGACCACCCAGAAGCCACTGTCATTGGCATGGGGCACTACCGCAGCTCCGGCGCCGATGGCTACTACCAGCAGCGCTTTTTGCATTTCAGAATCAAAGCCCAGCGTGGCCGCCATAGGCGCCAGTATGGAAGCTGTAGTGATCAGCGCCACCGTGGAGGAACCCTGCGCCGTCTTAATGGCCGCAGTAAGAATAAAAGGCAACCAGATGCCCAGGCTTACTCCGGACAGCAGGCCGGTCATCACTTCCGCGATGCCCGAATTTTGCAGGACCTTACCAAAGATCCCTCCCGCGCCGGTGATCAGGATGATGATGGCGGCGTCGACCAGGGCCTTGCCTACCCAGCCGGTAGTAGAGAGAATGTCCTTATCGAATTTTTTAGGTAAGGTAAAGGCCAAAAACATACCGATAGTAAGCGCAATCACCGGTGTGCCGATGAAAGACAGCAACTGCACCAGCCAGCCGCCCGTTTCACCCTCCGCCAGCTTGAACTCCACCACCGATTTTCCGACGATCAGCAGGATAGGGATCAGGATGGGCAGGAAGGATTTGACTGCACTGGGCGCCTGCCGGATCATCTCTTCCACCTCGGCTTCGGCCAGGCCAGGGTTGGGGTCGATATAAGTTTTGGCTGCTACCCGTTTGGAATAAATGATGGCCACCACAAGGGAAAGCGCACTTACAATAATGCCCAGTAACATAACCAGCCCCACGTCGGCGCCGATGATGCCCGCTGCGGCAATCGGCCCGGGGGTAGGCGGCACCATGACGTGCGTCAGCATAAGCCCCAGGATCAGGGCCACGCTTGTGCCGGCAATCGACAGTTTGGCCTTCTTGCTCAAACTCTTGTTCAGGGGGTTGAGGATGATAAAGCCGCTGTCGGCGAAGACCGGAATGGAAACGATATAGCCGATGATGGCCATGGCCTCGTGCACTCGCTTGCGCCCGATCACCCTCAGCACGACTTCCGCCAATTTGAAGGCGCCGCCCGAATGCTCCAGAAAAGCGCCGATGATGACACCCAGCACGATCACCATGCCGATGCTGCCCAGGGTGCCGCCGAAGCCCTGATTGATCGATTCGACGATCAGGGGCAATTCCATACCCGACAACAGGCCGAAGGCCAGGGCGGCAAAAAGCAGCGCCAGGAAGGGATGCACATTATATCTTGCCGTAAGCAGGATGATCAGGACGACGCTGAACAGAAGAAGGAGTAAGGTGATCATAGAGTTGATTTGCTAAGTTGGTTTATCGGTATAAAAGTAGGAATGTATTTTTTAATGTACATCCCGCTTCACCTCTGATCCGGAACTGCCCACCAGAAAATCCAGGTCGGCGCCCAGATGGGCCTGCTGCACGGTATTGATATACAGCTTGGCATAGCCCCGGCTGGCATGAGGCGCAGGAGGCGTCCAGGCTGTCCGGCGCGCTTCCAGTTCCTCTTCGGAAACATCCAGGTGCAGCCGCCGTTCGGGCACATTGAGCTCAATGACATCTCCGGTTTTCACCAGAGCCAGGGTGCCGCCAACGGCAGATTCGGGAGAAACATGAAGGACGACGGTGCCAAAAGCCGTACCGCTCATCCGCCCATCCGAGATGCGCACCATATCCTTGACGCCCTTTTTCAACAGCTTGGCGGGCAGGTCGACGTTGCCCACCTCCGCCATGCCCGGATAGCCCACCGGGCCTACGCCCTGTAGCACAATTACACTGTTTTCATCGATATCGAGATCGGGGTCATCGATGCGCTCGTGGTAGTCCTCTATGCTTTCAAAAACCACGGCCTTTCCGCGATGCACCATAAGCTCGGGGCTGGCCGCCGAGGGTTTGATCACGGCGCCGTCTACACAGAGGTTGCCATACAGCACGGCAATGCCTGATTCTTCCTTGAAGGGTGCGTCGATACCGGCGATGACCTCCCGCTTGTAGCAGGGCGCCTCCTTGTTATTTTCCCCTATGGTAGCGCCATTTACGGTTAAAGCGTTGTTGTGCAGATGGCCTTCCAGTTCTTTGAGCACAGCGGGCAGGCCGCCGGCGTAGAAGAAATCCTCCATGAGGAATTTGCCGGAAGGCATGAGGTTGGCCAGTAAGGGGATACGGCTGCCGATATCATCGAAATCCTGCAGCTGAAGTTCCACTCCGATCCGGCGGGCAATAGCGGTCAGGTGGATCACGAAATTCGTGGAGCCGCCAACGGCAGCGTTGGCCACTATGGCGTTCTCGAACGCCTCACGCGTGAGGATCTTTGAAAGGCGCAGATCCTCCCGAACCATATCCACAATTCGGCGGCCGGACAACTGAGCCAGGGCTTTCTTCCGGGAGTCTGCCGCCGGGATGGCAGCAGCCCCGGGCAGAGTAAGGCCCAGCGTTTCCACCATACAGGCCATGGTAGAGGCTGTGCCCATAGTCATGCAATGGCCCGCCGACCTGGCGGAGCAGACTTCCGCCTCTGCCAGATCCGCCTGGGTGAAAGATTCATCACTCAGCTTGTCTTTGAGTTTCCATACAAAAGTACCCGAGCCGATGCGCTCGCCGCGGTACCAGCCGTTGAGCATGGGCCCTCCGGGTATGACGATGGTGGGCAGGCCCACGCTGCAGGCGCCCATGAGCGTGGCGGGCGTGGTCTTGTCACAGCCGGTGAGCAGCACCACCCCATCCATCGGATAGGCACGTATGCACTCCTCGGTGTCCATGCTGCCCAGGTTGCGAAAGAGCATGGCAGTGGGGCGCATCAGGGTCTCGCCCATGGAAATGACGGGAAATTCCAGGGGAAAGCCGCCGGCTTCCAGCACCCCGCGTTTGACGAACTCGGCAAAGTCCCGCAGGTGCCCGTTGCAGGGCGTCAGTTCCGACCAGGTGTTGCAGATGCCGATCACGGGCCGCCCCCGGAAATGGTCGTCGGGATAGCCCTGGTTGCGCAGCCAGCCGCGATGGATGAAACCCATCTTTTCGTCTTCGGGGGCAAACCATTCCTGGCTGCGTAGTTTTTTTGTTTGTTTTTCTTTCATAACATTTATTTTGGCCTCTCCGCCGGAAAGCGGAGTGTACACCTTACAATTTTACAAATATTATTTCGGTATTTTTGCCCCGGCCGCCGATAACCCATCGTAAGGTTACAAACCTTTACGCCCTTGTTCACATTTAAATATATACATAGCTTGCTATCACCGAATAATAACAAAATAATGAAGATCATTCATCGACCGGCCATTATACTCACTGTTCTTTTTCTTCTTTCCGGCAATAAACTTGCCTTTTCCCAGGCGGCCCGCCTCAATACCTTTATCGACTGCAACTGTGACATGAACTACATCCGGCAGGAACTGACCTATATTAACTATGTGAGGGACCAGGCGCTGGCAGACGTCCAGTTGTTTGTCAACGACGTCAGTAACGGCGGCGGCGGCCGCACCTATCAGCTGAACTTTTCAGGCCGGAACGAATTTGAAGGCATCGAAAAGGAACTCACCTATGAAACTTCCCCTACCATGACCGGAGCTGAGGTGCAGGCCGGCTTAACCAGAAAGATCAACCAGGGCATGCTCACCTACCTGGCCCAATCGAGCCTGGCTGGCCGGATAAAGATCGTGCTGGACGAGGATGCGGAGGCCGAACAAAGCCCTCCCCCCACGGAAGAGGCCTGGAATAACTGGATCTTTGAAGTCTACGGCTCCGGGAGCCTGAACAAAGAGACGAGCCGCAGCAGTTTCGACGCGGAGTTCGGCCTCGACGGCGACCGGGTGACCGAAGAATGGCGTATCCGCATTAATGTGGAGTACAACCATTTCGAGCTTCGCTTCCAGGATAACGAGGAAGAATTCACCAGTATGCGCGAGCGGCACTACGCTCAGGGAAGTGTGGTGAAAAGCCTGGGCGACCATTGGTCTACGGGGGTCTTCAGCGGTGTTTCTCACAATACCTACAGCAACCTAAAGGCATCCTTCTATTTCCAACCTGCCATCGAATACAACCTCTTTCCCTACCGGGAGGTCATCCGCCGGGAAATCACTTTCGCCTATAAGGTAGGCTACATTTACAATGACTACATCCTGGAAACCATCTACGCCAAAATGGAAGAAGAGCTCTTCAACCATTCCCTGAACCTGCAAATGCGCTTCCGCCAACCCTGGGGAGACATCTCCACCAGCCTGGTCGCTTCCAGCTACCTGCACGACCTGTCCAAGAACCGGGTGCAACTGGACAGCTACATCTCCGTACGCCTGGTCAAAGGCCTGGCCGCCCGCCTTTCCACCGACCTGGAACTCGTGCGCGATCAGCTCAACCTGCCCTCGGGCGACGCCTCACTGGAAGACATCCTGCTGCGGCAGCGCCAGATCGCTACGGATTTCGAAGTGGGCCTGGGCGTAGGCCTGAGCTACACCTTCGGCTCTCCTTTCAACAATATTGTCAATACGCGTTTGTGACTAAAATTCCCGATCTCCGCGAACTCACTCTTCCGCAACTTCAGCCTGGATAGCGGGTTGAACGGATAAGATAGGCCAACCCAAGTGCAGTGCCGAAGAATAAACAGGCAACAAAGGCAGGGGATAGAGAAAAGGAAAAAGCCAACATAAATGCCGAAACCGGAGAGGGGGCCGGCAGCACAGTATTCCATTACCCTCGCTGGAAAGAAGGGCGTTACTGCCAGCCTGTCCACAACCAGTTTCGCCAGCATCCGCTGGATTACATCAAAGGGCCGGAAGACTCCATTACTAAAGCTTTGAAAATGGCGCCCGCCGGCACTGCTGAAAAGACAATAGGTATTGCCGTGGACACCACCGGCTCCAGCCCGGCAGCAGAGTTGGAGGGGCTTTATTTCCGGGCCTTCCGGGCAGGTTGTTATATTGTTCCGCCCGGCTACTTAACCACAAAGAGGCATTTGAACCGAGCAGTTTGTATCGCATTGCGATCAGGATGATCGCTGCACGAAAAACCAGAGATCATGAGCCAATATAAAGACACCAAACAAGCCGCCTACCAGGCCAACACGCAACTGCCCGAGCTGGGGCTCGTCCTCTTCAATTTCGGCAACGCCAGCGCAGCGGACCGGGAAAAAGGCGTTTTCGCCATTAAGCCCAGTGGAGTTGCCTTATGTGAACCTCCGCCCGGAGGATATGGTGGTCGTAGACTTCGACAATAACATCATTGAGGGGGCCATGCGCCCCTCTTCCGATACCAAAACCCATGCGGTACTCTATAAACACTGGAAAAACGTAGGCGGCATCGTACACACTCACTCTACCTACGCCACGGCCTGGGCGCAAACCCAGCTGGACATTCCCATCCTGGGCACTACCCATGCCGACCACCTGACGGTAGATGTACCTTGTGCCCCGGTGATGAGCGACGAAACGATCAAAGGGGATTACGAATATCAAACCGGATTTCAGATATTGGAGGCGTTTAAGGCAAAGAGCCTGAAACCGGAAGAGGTAGAAATGGTGCTGGTGGCCAATCACGCTCCCTTCAGTTGGGGTAAAACGGTGGAAAAAGCCGTGTACAACAGCGCCGTGCTGGAAGAACTGGCCCGGATGGCCTACCTCTCCCTGCAGATCCGTCCCGACGCCCCCCGCCTGAAAGAGGCCCTGGTGGCCAAACACTACGAGTGCAAGCATGGGGCCAGCGCCTATTACGGACAAGATTGAACACAATAACCAACTATAAACGAGACAAATATGGCTGTACTGGCTACTATTGACTGGATCATGATCCTCGCCTATTTCTCCCTGATCATGGGCATTGCCTGGTGGGTGATCAAACAGCGGAGTGAAACCTCCGACGAATATTTCCTTGCAGGGCGGAACCTGGGCTGGTTCGTGGTAGGCGCCTCGATCTTCGCCTCCAACATCGGCTCGGAGCATCTCGTAGGCCTGGCCGGCTCGGGCGCTACCGACGGGGTGGCCATGGCGCACTACGAACTGCACGCCTGGTGCCTGCTGGTGCTGGGCTGGGTACTGGCGCCCTTTTATATGCGATCGAAGGTGTACACCATGCCGGAGTTCCTGGAACGGCGCTTTTCCCCCGCCGCCCGGGTGGTGCTGTCGCTGATCTCCCTGGTCGCCTATGTGCTGACCAAGGTGGCTGTTGGCATCTTTGCCGGCGGCATCGTCTTCGGCGTCCTGATGCCGGAGGTCAACATCATGGGCATGAACAGCTTCTGGGTAGGCTCCATACTGGTGATCATCCTCACCGGCTTGTATACCATCCTCGGAGGGTTAAAAGCAGTGGCCTATACCGAGGCCATGCAAACCATCATTCTGATCTTCGGTTCCATACTGGTTACCTGGTATGGCCTGGACGCCCTCGGCGGCTGGGAAGAACTGCGCCGCATTGCCGGCTCTGAAATGTTCAACCTCTGGAAGCCCCTGGTCCCGGCTGGCATGGAAGGCACCTGGGCGCCGGTGCGCAATGAAAGTGAAATGGCCTGGTACTTCAACGCCAACTACCCCTGGCTCGGCATGCTGCTGTGTGCCCCCATCATCGGCCTGTGGTACTGGTGC
>CAYVVK010000218.1:0-5425 GCA_964454855.1 uncultured Phaeodactylibacter sp.
GGCCAGGATGAGCGAGAGGATGGCCGTCATGGTCCAGAGGCGTTCCCAGAGCCACTCGTTGCCGAACATGGAGCCGATGGTGCCGAAACCGCCCAGGCTTTCCGAAGCTTTGATGCGCCCGCGGAAGATCTGCCCGAAGGCCTTCACCTGGTCACTCAGGAAGGCCCAGCCTTTAGCTACGCCTGCCGGCAAGGCTTCGGCGAGTGTGTATTCCTGGCGTTCGGTATCAAAGAAGTAGGGCGCGCCGTAGGGGTAAATACCGACGGTCCCGTCCTCGGTAGTGGTCAGGCCATAGGTGATCGTGTCGGATTCATTGCGGGCCACCGTCATGGTGACTTCTTCACTCTTAAGATCCCGGGCGAGCTTGTAAAAGTCGCTGAAGTAGGGGGTGGGCTGGCCGTTCAGGGCGATGATCTTGTCTCCCTCCCTTACACCTGCCTTTTCCGCCGGGGCGTCTTTAACGAGCCGGGCGGCTACAAAGGGCACACGAGCGGAGAACAGCGGTTTGTCCTTATTTTTATGGCTGGAAAGGATGCTGATGTACTTGGGGTCGATCTCTATTTCTTTCGTTTCCCCGTCGCGCTCGACGGTGATCGTTTTGGCGCTGTTTATGATGATCTCCCGCACCACCTGCCGGTCGTTGAACTTATCGAAATCCTTTCCGCCTATGGAGAGGATGTGGTCGCCATCGCGCAAGCCCATGTTATAGCCCAGGGAATCGACGAAAATGCCGTATTCTACGTTCTTGTTGGGCAGGTATTCTTCACCGTACACCCAAAGCACCATGCCGTAGATGAAGAAGCCGAGGATGAAGTTGACGGTCACCCCGCCCAGCATGATCACGAGGCGTTGCCAGGCCGGCTTGGAGCGGAACTCCCAGGGCTGGGGGTCCTGGGCCATCTGCTCCGTATCGAAGCTCTCATCGATCATGCCCGATATTTTGACATAGCCGCCCAGGGGCAGCCAGCCGATACCGTACTCGGTATCTCCTCTTTTGTACTTGAAAAGGGAGAACCAGGGATCGAAAAAGAGGTAGAACTTTTCAACGCGGGCGCCGAAAAGCCGAGCCGGAAAAAAGTGCCCCATTTCGTGGAGAACGATAAGGATCGAAAGGCTCAGCATCAGCTGTCCCACCATAATCACATAATCCATAAGTTGCTAAAGTCTATATGTTGAATAAAAGCCGATCAGAACTGGCTGTGGAGCATTTCAATTACAGAACCTGCCCGAGCCTGAGTTTTAAAACAGGATTATTTTTCCTAATGTTGTGCAATTGTCGGCAAAGGTAAGGGGATTTAAATAAAATTTATACGGTACTTTCACCAAAACCGATGAAGAGCGGCCTTTCTAAGGCCAATAGGCGATAAATAAAGCATACGCCATGAACCTTTTTTATACGACTGCGATTCAGGGGGAGCTGGCCCACCTTCCCGAAGAGGAAGCCCGGCACTGTGTCCAGGTGCTCCGGCACCGCGAGGGCGACAGTATATATATTGTAGACGGCAATGGCGGCTTCTATAAGGCCACCATCGTGGAAACGGGAAAGAAAAGCTGCCTGGCGCATATCGAAGAGCAGCAGCAGGAATACGGCCGGCGCAACTTCCGGCTGCACCTGGGCATTGCCCCCACTAAAAATATTTCCCGCATGGAGTGGCTGCTGGAAAAAGTAACAGAAATGGGCATAGATGCCATCACGCCCCTGCTCTGTGAGCATTCCGAAAGGCGGAAACTGCGGACGGGCCGCCTCAATAAGATCCTGCTCTCTGCTATGAAGCAATCCCTGAAAGCCTATCTGCCGCAGTTGAACGAGCTTACCTCTTTTCCTGCCTTCCTTCGGCAGGCGGAGGCGTCTGAAAAGTACCTGGCCTACCTGGGGGAGGGCGTTAAGGGAAGCTTAAAAGACAACTACCGGCCCGGCAACAGCGTTTGCATTCTGATAGGGCCGGAAGGCGGTTTCAGCGAAGCCGAGGCCGCCAGCGCCCGGGATGCCGGTTTCCTGGCGGTGAGCCTGGGCCCCGGCCGGTTGCGTACGGAAACTGCAGGCCTGGTGGCCTGTCACACCATAAACTTACTGAACCAATGAAAAGAATACTGATCCTTCTTAGCGTGCTGTCCGTTTTTTCTTTCCGCCCGGCGGAGCCTCCTGCCCTGCAGATGGCCTTGCTGAAGTACAATGGCGGAGGCGACTGGTACGCCAATCCCACTGCCTTGCCGAACCTGGCGCGTTTCTGCAACCAACAGCTGGGCACCAATTTCGATACCGATTACGCGGAAGTGGAAGTCGGCAGTGCGGAATTGTTCAACTACGCTTTCGTCCATATGACCGGCCATGGCAATGTAGTGTTTTCCGACGCGGAGGCTGATAACCTGCGCAATTACCTTATCGGCGGCGGGTTTCTGCATATTGACGATAACTACGGAATGGATGAATACGTTCGGGTAGCCATGAAAAAAGCTTTCCCGGAACTGGAATTCACTGAGCTCCCCTTTGAGCATGAGATCTACAGCCAGAAGTTCGAGTTTAAGAATGGCCTGCCCAAGATCCACAAGCATGACGACAGGCCTCCGCAGGGCTTCGGCCTGTTCTGGGAGGGCAGGTTGATCTGCTTTTATTCCTACGAATGCGACCTGGGAGACGGATGGGAAGATGAAGACGTGCACAACGATCCCCCTGAAGTACGGCTTCAGGCGCTACAGATGGGAGCCAATATTGTGCAGTACTCTTTCGAGCAGTAGGGCGTTTATTCCCAGATCATGGAACGCTTGCTTTTCAGGTAACTTTTGATATTGAGCCAGAAAGCAACGAAGAGGTAAAAGATAATGGGAGAGCCCAGGGCCACGAAAGAGATGTAAATAAAATAGAGGCGCACTCTGGCAGAGGCGATCCCCATTTTTTCTCCGAGATAGCTGCAAACTCCGAAGGCGGATCTTTCCAGTAGGTGTTTAAATCTTTTCATAGCATCGAATTCTTGCCTTTATTGCACATTTTACGGACAAACATTAGAGTAACAAAAAAGTGCGGAAAAGGATTAGCAAGCAGGCAAAAAAAATATATATCAATGGCTATTCCGCGGAAATGAAGTGCGCTTTGGGTTGTTTAGGCAGCAATAACCACAAATTTCCGTAGTAATTGATGCGGCCCGCTTTGCGGGCGGCATCCTTGCCGGTGCCGGTATACACATCTACATGCCCGGGCCCTTTAATGGCCCCGCCCACGTCCTGGGCCACGAAAAAGCGGTAATCATGGCCGATGACCCGCTGCCGGCGATGGTCAAATACGGGAAAGGCAGCCAGCAGGCAACTGCCCAGAGGAATGTAGCGGCGGTCGACGGCAATGGAGTAATCGGACAGCAGGGGCACGCTGCCGGCGCCTTTGGGTACGGAGCGTTTGGGGGTAAAGAACGTGTAGGAAGGGTTTTGAAAGAGTATGGTGTCCTGCAGATGGGGGTGTCTTTTAAGGTAAGATCGAATGCCTTTGATGGAGAGGTTGGTGATGGGAATATCGTCGCGGCTGAGGATGTATTTTTCGATACTGCGATACGGATAGCGGTTGGTGCCGTTATAGGCCAGGAGTTTTCGGCTGCCGTCCGGATATTCCACGAATCCTGATCCCTGAACCTGCATATAATATACATCCACCTTGTTGGCGGCATAGGCCAGTTCCAGCCCGAGGCCTTCCAGCACATGCTCCCCTTCGATCTCCGCCCGGCTAGGCAGGGTGCCCTCCCAGTTCAGGGGGCGGTTATAGATAGGATATTGATAGGGCCCCTGCCGTTTTTCGCGTACTTTGATCACGGGGGTGAAATAACCCGTATAGCGCACATGGCCACGGCGGTCGGCCCCCCATATCTTGTAGGCATCGAGATACTGGTGCAGGCCGAAAGGCTTGGTATGCTGCCAGGACTTGAGGATGGCAATGGTCTCTTCGAGCTCTTCGAAATTGATGCGCAGGTTGCCGATCTGCTGGTTCTGCGGCCGTTGTTGGAAGCGTAGCAACTGCAGGTTGTTCTCCAGGGCTTCAATGAATTTTCCGTCTATGATAGGAAGGTCGAAACTGTCGAGAGGGGCGGGTTCGTAGAGGTCTGTCATCAATGGGGCACTTCTGGCCTTGCCATTTCGCCAGAGGCGTTTTGCCGGAAGGGCGGCCTCCTCCTCCGCTGCAGCGGCGTCTTTTTCCGGACCGGAAGGAATGGCCAGAGCTCCTGTAGATGGCTCCTCACAGCCCGCTAAGGCGGCTAAAAGTATAAAAACCAGGGGTTTGTGTCTTTTCATTGCCTGTCTGGGCTTGAGCTTGATAACAATAATACCATTTATGTGGTAATTTCCAAAATTGTAAATTGGGCGCAAGGCTCATTTATCACACGAAAAAAACAAAACATATGCAGAAGTACATTTGGCGTTACGGGGGCCTGGGAGCCCTGTTGTTGGCCGTCTTGTTTACCCTAACCTATGGGCTGGGCAGAGGCCACATTCCCTATCGGTTTGCGGAGCTCGCCGGTTATGTCATTATATTCCTGGCTATGTCCTTTGTATACTTCGGCATCCGGAGGTATCGGGATGAGGAGATGAACGGGGCCATCAGT
Source organism: uncultured Phaeodactylibacter sp. (assembly GCA_964454855.1). GTDB lineage: Bacteria > Bacteroidota > Bacteroidia > Chitinophagales > Saprospiraceae > CAYVVK01. Next base: position 4,584 of record CAYVVK010000218.1, read on the forward strand.
TTCGGGCGTGCTTTGAGTGTGGGCTCTCTGATCGTCCTGGTGCCTTCGGTGGCTATGGGGCTTTTCACCATCGTCTTCTTTTACATCCGCGCAGAAGAGTGGCTGGCCTACGCCCTGGGAAATATGCCCTCCGAACAGGAAGCGCAGTTTCAGGCCAATGAAGCGCTCTTTACCCACCCTTTCTTCCAGGGGGGCGTCATGTTCATCACTGCCCTGCTGATAGGAATGGTGGTGGCCGCTGTTTCCGGCGCCCTGCTGAAACGTTCCGCCGGGTAACTGCCCCCTGCCTACTGTTGAGCGTATCGAAACCCGCCCGGGTACCCGTGGGGCCTTAGCGGGCAAATTGCCGCTGCCCGCCAAATGGTAAATCCTAAATGCTTAAATTGTAAATCTCAAATCATGTTATTTAGGATTTTAGATTGAGGCATTTACAATTTAGGATTTTCGCCGGCCCCCTGCCCCCTGCCCACTGCCCACGGCTTCTCCGCCGTAAAAATGGCGTAAAACCAAAGCTGTTGTTGCAGAGCCCGGAATTGGTAAAGGCCCCCCAGGATATTGTCATGCTGGGCCCTGGAGCGGATGCCTGTCCAGTACAGCAGATAGTCGGCCCAAAGCCAGCGGCGGGCAATTTTATGAAGGTTTTTCAATGACACCCAGGTATAGCGGGTGGCATCTTCGGCCAGGAAGTCCTGAAATCCTGCTGCCTGTGCGTTTTGCCGGTGTTCTTCGGCAGTATCGATATCCGGGATGGCCCAGCGGTTAAGCCAGCCCAGCAGGAGGCTTTCCTGCTCTTTCTTCATGGGGCGGCCCCGGCGTACGTATTCGGCGATGACCAGCCGGCC
>CAYVVK010000218.1:5435-9672 GCA_964454855.1 uncultured Phaeodactylibacter sp.
GGCCTCCGGGGCGCAGCAGGCGATAGGCCTCACGGTAGAAGCTTTCCTTGCGCACTGCGTGGCAAAGGCTTTCGCAGGCCCAGACGCAATCGAAGCTTTCCGCCTCGAAAGGAGTGGCGCAATAGTCGGCCTGGAGAAAAGACACCTGGCCGGAAAGCCCGGAGGCGGAGGCAAGTTGGCGGGCTTGTTCCACCTGGTTTTTCACGGGCGTGATGCCTACGGCCTGCGCTTCCCGGTGGCGGGCCAGCCAGAGGCAGCTGCCACCTATGCCGCAGCCGGCGTCCAGCACCCGCTGGCCCGGGCTGATGCCGGCTCTTTCTGACAGCACGCGGTTGGTATTGGCCAGCGCATCGGCGTGTTTATCGGCATTCTGGTCGTAAAAGCCGAAGTGGATGGAGGGATTGTCCCGGCTGAGCCAGGCAATGCGGTAATCGAAGCGCGTTTTGTCGTAGTATTCTATGACCGGCTGAAACCTGGATTCGTCAAAGGCGGCTTCTTCTTTCATGGCAGCGGGTATTGCGGGCGGGCAAGATAAGGAATCGGGAGGAAACAAAAGAAGCCGCCCCGATTACTCGGAGCGGCTTCCGGTGGAATAGTATTCTCAGTTCTTGTTTACGTAAGAAGTCGTACTATGTTACCTAAAAGGGCAGAGAAGATGCCAATTCATCTCCCTACCCTTAAAAAGCCAGTTAATCCTTCGGTATACCTGCCTACTGCTCTCAGCCGCCGTAGCTCATAGAGCGAAGGAGGCCCACTGCCTACTGCCCCCCTCCTTCGCCAAGGCTTCGGCGGGCGAAGACTGCATACTGCCCACGGAACTACGCTCTGCCTTTAAGCATGAGGTTCCAGTACATAAAGGGCAGGCCGTACTTTTTCAACATCCACATCGGCCAGTTCTCCTTGCTGGTGTCCACGAAAGTGGTGATCAGGGGGTCGCTGTCGCGTACGTTATCGTATTTGAATTCCGCGAGCAGCATCTTGCCGTAGTCGGTAACGATGGGGCAGGAAGAATAGCCTTCGTAGCCTTTTTCCATCTTCGATTCGCCCTTCATGAGGTGCAGGATATTTTCTACCACCACAGGAGCCTGTTTGCGGACGGCAGCGCCCGTTTTTGCCGTAGGAAGGGCAGCTGCATCGCCCAGGCCGAAGACATTATCATAGGTTTTATGTTGCAGGCTGTTGATGTCTACATCTATCCAGCCTTCATCATTAGCCAGTTTGGACTTGCTGACGAAATCCGGAGCGAATTGCGGAGGCGCCAGGTGCATGATGTCAAAGGGAATGGCTACCTCTGTATCGGAAATTTCCTCTTCTCCCAGGTCTTTGTAGTTGTAGAACAGCTGTTCCCGGCTGGTGACTTTCATTTTATAATAGGCCAGCTTCTTATCCGGGTCGATCCGGGCCAGCACATGCTGGAAGCGCAGGCTGATGTCCTTGCGGTCCACGATCTTCATCAGGCGGGTCTTGAAGGGCTCCACGCCAAAGATCACGCTACCGGGCGTAGCGAAGACGATCTCGGCCTTATCGCGTTTACCTTCCTTGCGCAGATAATCTTCCGTAAGGAACATGATCTTCATGGGGGCGCCGCCGCATTTGATGGCCGTGTCCGGTTGCGTGAAAAGGGCGGTACCGCCATCAAAATTGCGAAGCATATCCCAGACGCTGTCCGGGTCCAGGTAAACGCTTCCCACCACTCCCTTTTCCATGCCCTCGCGCATGCCGGGCATGGCCCCCGGGTCCATCTTAATGCCGGGGCAGACGACCAGGTAGTCATATTCCAGGGTGTCGCCTCCTTTCAGGGCAAGCTGATTTTTGTCGGGCATGATCTCCGCAACGGCCTCCTGTATCCATTTGGCGCCGTCGGGGATCAAACCGGCCATGTCGCGCTCGGTATCTTCATAGTCGTAGGTGCCGGCGCCAACGAGGGTCCATGCGGGTTGGTAGTAGTGCTTTTTGGCGGGGTCGATTATCGCGATGTCGAGGTTTTTGTCTTTGAGGAGTAATTGGGCTGCTACCGTGATTCCGGCGGTGCCTGCTCCTATTATTGCGATCTGATGTTTCATAACTCTGGCTTTTTATAAATTTAGCGTAAAATTATTTTTTGTCCGGGGAATGCTTTGTGCTCCACATCACACAAAAGGGTGACTTTTGTCATTACTTCTGCAAACCGCTTCCGATTTATAAAGGGTAACGCCCAGCAGTATGCCGACGAAAATATATCTGGAGATTTTCATGGTCTTATCTGTTACGTTTTTGCTAGAAGAGAATGGGGAAAATGAGGTGCACCATGGCCAGGCCACCGATGAAGAAGCCGATGACGGCCACCAGCGAGGGCAGCTGCAGGGCAGAAAGGCCACTGATGGCATGGCCGGAAGTGCATCCGCCGGCGTAGCGGGCGCCGAAACCCACGAGGAAACCGCCACCGACGATGATGATCAGGCCCCTCAGGGTGAAGAGGCTTTCCCAGCTGTAGAATTCGGGTACCAGGGGCACTTCGCCCTTGTCATAGTTGAACCCCAGTTGCTGCAGGCTCTCTATCGTAGCCTGGGAAACGTGCGCCACATCGCTGCCGCCCAGGAAGTAGTGGGAAGCTATGTAGCCGCCGAACATAGCGCCGAGGGCAACCATAAGGTTCCAGCCTTGAGACTGCCAGTCGAAATTGAAAAAATCGGCGTATTTGCCCGCTCCGTCGGCGGCGCACATCACGCGGAGGTTGGCGGAGATGCCAAACTCCTTGCCGAAATAAAGCAGGATAAACATGATGAGAGCGATCATCGGCCCGGCCACCCACCAGGGCCAGGGCTGGCTGATAAACTCCTTGAGTTCGATGAGAAATTCGGGAACCATTTGTCGTGATTTTATTGGGTAAAATGAATTCCGATTAACACTATCAAAATTAGGGGGTAAAAGAGGTTCTGCTTTGTGATGATGATTACATATGAGGGTGATTTGCATCACCCCCCCACATTGATTTTTGTTATCCCCAGCCCTATTTGATCAGCTTCAGCCGCTCTTCCAGCAGCTGTCTCAAGGCCGGGCGGTGGCGGGGTTGCAGGAGGTTGATGGCGCGCACGCCGCACAGTTTTTCCACCAGTTCCACTGCGGCTATGGTATTGGTCGCCGGGCCACTGACCAGGTCGGGCTTCAGGCCGTAGCTTTTCATGACTCCGTAAACGGCGTAGGGGTCGGAAGCGCAAAGCATGACACAGCAAATATTGTCTCTGATGTAGTCTATGGCTACATCTCCGTTATACGGTTCCAGGGGAGAGGCGCCGATCTCGATCACGGCTACGTCTCCTTCCTCGGCGGAAAGCAAGGCCAGCATGTGGTGCAGGGCGGGCAGGTATTCCTCCGGGCTGCAGACGGTAGAAGGCAGGCCGGCATCCACAAAATCGAATACGGCATCCGCGCCGGCATCTTTTACGGCAAGAATATCGCGGTAGCGGCCGGCGCCGGTGATTTTGGCCCCCAGTACTTTCATGCCCATGGATTTGAGCTCGCGGGTGACGATGCGTGCTGTAGTGGTCTTCCCCGCCGACATGGAAGTGCCTACCATCAGCACCACCGGCATGTCGAAAGAGCGGGGTGACAGGAGCTGTACCGAATTCTTCATTGTCTTTTTCCTGCCATCCCGGATCACATGGCCCAGATATTCCAGTTGTATGGGCACGGGGGAGAAGGTAGAGCGCGAGGTCACTTTGCCGATCAGGCCGGCGGCGGTCATCATATGGAATCGATGTCCGGGCTCGATGGCTTCCCAGGTGCCGGTAATTTCCAGAGTGGCGTGCCGCACGCCGAGCGCCCCGATCAGTTTTTCTCCCTTCAGGGGGTCCATCATGCGGCCATTGTGTAGTTCTATTCTGGCGTTTTCGGTGCCGGTTTGCATCAGCTCCACAGCGACATAGTCTCCATTGGCCCACTGGCTGCGGGGGATGGGCCGTACTTCGAAAGGGGTGTTCATCAATCCGGAGATGCGGGCCAGCGAGGTAAAAGTGAACGGGCGATGTTTCATGGCTTTTGTTTTTTTGGGTTTGTCCGGCTTTTAAGCAGTGGGCAACAATAACAGCAGCGTAAGCAAAGCCGTTCTTTGGCGAAGTTCCTCCAGGAAAATAAATTCATGGCTGGCGTGGGCCCCGTCGCCGGTGGTGCCCAGGCCATCAAGTGTGGCGGTATACTGGCTGGTGGTATTGGCGTCGGAGCCGCCGCCGGCAGTGGTTTCTTCGAGTTCCAGCCCCAG
>CAYVVK010000219.1:0-5423 GCA_964454855.1 uncultured Phaeodactylibacter sp.
GTGAACAACGGCAATGCTTCCGGGCTGGTGCTCGAAGCACGAGGCGGCCGCGGTGGCGATGCCAATAACAACAACGGCAACCGCTGCTTCGGGCCCGGTGGCGGCGGCGGCGGTGGCCGCATCCTCCTTTCCGAAGGCCTAATGCCCGCCATGGATGTCAGCGGAGGCGACAGCGGGCTGAGCATCAATTCTACTTCCTGCGGTACGAGTGCCAACGGGGCCGAGCCCGGCAGCCAGGGAACCTCCGGCACCCTTTCCAGCCTGCCGGAGGGAAATGAGCGTTTCGCTCCGCTGGAAATTGTAAACCAGCCGGAAGACACCACCGCCTGCAGCGGCAGCAGCCTGAGCTTACCGGTGAATGTGAACGGTACGGGCCTTAGTTTTCAGTGGCTGGACATCAGCGGCGGCACTGCCACCAACCTGGAGGACGGCCCCGTCTACGCGCAAACCAACAGCAGCACCCTGGTCATTCAGGAGGTTTCGCAAACCCTGAACGGCAAGCAGTACCAGTTGCAGATCAACAGCCCCTGTGATGGGCAGGTGCTGGCCCTTCCCGTTCAGCTCACAGTAGTGCCCGGCCCATCGGCCGGCTTTTCCTTTTCCACCAACGGGCTCACCGTTTCTTTTGTTAACAATTCGGAAAACGCCGATGGCTTTTTCTGGAATTTTGGAGATGGGGAAAGCAGCACGGCCGGCAGCCCTCAGCATACCTTTCCGGCCGCCGGCGAGTACGAGGTGAGCCTGCAGGCCATCAACGGCAGTTGTGGGGATACGGCGGTATTCTCCACCATCGTTCTCCTCGAGAGCCAGGTGGTAGCGGACTTTGAGCCCATGCCCGCCACCGGTTGTGCCCCGCAGATGGTCACTTTCCAGAATAACAGTACCGGAAGCAGCTTTCAGTGGTTCTTCCCGGGCGGCTCGCCGGAAAGCTCTACGGAGGGGGCGCCTATGGTACTTTACGAAAACGCCGGGCAGTACGCAGTGACGCTGATCGCTTCGAATGCCTCCGGCAGCGATACGCTGCTGCTGGAAAATGCCGTGCAGGTAGGGGAACCGCCCGAGGCCGCCTTCGAGATCGATACCGACGAGCTGTTCGTCGCCCTCACCAACCTCTCCAACGGGGCGGAGGGATACCTTTGGGATTTCGGCGACGGCAGCACTTCCACAGCCCTCTCCCCTACCCATACCTACGACAACCCGGGAGAGTATGAGATCAGCCTCCTGGCGTCCAACGGCTGTGGCAGTGAGGTCCTGGCCATCCCGATCACCGTTGGGATCAACCCGGTGGCCGGATTCTCCCTGGCAAACAATGATTCCGGAGGCTGCGTGCCTCACACGGTATATTTCATCAACCAGGCCACCGGCAATTACGACAGCCTGCGGTGGTCTTTTCCCGGCGGCATGCCCGCCACTTCCAGCCTTCCGGAGCCGGAGGTGGCTTATGAGAGCCCCGGGCAATATTCCGTGACCCTGGAAGTATTTAGGGATGGGCAGCCGGTGGACGAGCTGACGAGGGCCAACTTCATCACGGTACTGCCCCGGCCGCAACCGGCGTTTATCTATGAACTCGACGGCCTTACGGCCACGTTCACCAACGAATCGGCAAACGCCACCTCCTACTTCTGGAACTTCGGCGACGGTAATACCAGCAATGAGGCCAATCCCGTGCACACCTACGCGGCGCCTGGCCTGTACGATGTCACGCTGAGCGCCTCCACCCCTTACTGCTCCCGGGCCAGTGGGCAGAGCATATTCTTCCAGCCCAGTTCATTGGCCGAACGCCGCCTTCCGGAAGGCGTAAAACTGTTTCCCAACCCCACCCGGGACGGGCTGCAGCTGCAAAGCCGGGAACAGGGCTGGTATCCTGTGCAATGGCGGCTGCTGGACTCCCGGGGACAGCTTCTATCCGAAGGTATAGCTACAGGAGATAGGTACTGGAACCTGGGGAGCCGGCCAGCCGGCCCTTATTGGATGTTGTTCTACAACAAACAGGGCTGGTGGAGTGCTCAAGTTGTGAAATATTAAGCCCCGTTGCCAATGGCTTAGCGGAAGGCGATACTCTTTTAATAAAAAACGATCATGAAAAAGCACCTTTTCTCCTTATTGTTGGCTCTCAGCCTGCCGTTTATCCTCTTTTCACAGGGTAAACTACAGCAGGGCAGCATCATCGGAGTGGATGGAGTAAAGATTGAGTATCTCGACTGTGGCTCCGCAGAAGCTAGCCTACTTTTTGTTCACGGTTGGAATATCAAAAAAGAATACTGGAAAAGCCAGCTTGACTACTTTTGCCCCGGCTACCGGGTAGTGGCCATCGGCCTGCCGGGCTTCTGGGCGCCGTCGGGCAAGCGCGAAGTATGGACGGTAGAAAAATTCGGGGCGGATGTAGTTGCCCTGATCGATTCGCTGAGCCTGCAAAAAGCCATCCTCATTGGCCATTCCATGGGGGGAGATATCATGCTGGAAGCAGCCCGTCAGAAACCCGAAGCTGTCATCGGTATGGTGGGCATAGATAATTTTAAGGACGTAAAACCCAGCACCCCAGAAGAGGAAAAGGCCGCTATCGCAGCTTTTATGGAGATGCTGGAGGCGGATTACGCAAACACCGTCGCTGCTTATACCGAACAAATGCTTTTTTCTTCCGAAACAGACTCTCTGGACCGCAGCAGAGTTCTAGAAGACTATCGCAATGCCCGGCCGGAGGCTGCCATTTCTTCCCTTCGGTCATTAATTGACTACAGCCCCCGGGAAGTGGAATGCCTGCAGCAGCTTCCGCACAAACTGTACCTCATCAACAGCGACTATATGCCGACCGATGAATCGGCCCTGGAAAAATACTGTGTGGCCGGCTATGAGGTGCTCCCCATCCCCGGCACCGGCCATTTTCCGATGATCGAAAAGCCGGGATTGTTCAACCAGCAGTTGGAAGTGGCTATCGGGAAAATACTGGGGAGGTAAAAAAGGTGTCAGCACCTTCGGAGGTGCCCACCACCTGGTGCAGTCGGCAGTAAACCCCGGTACGGGCCCGTATGGGCAGTTGAGAGTTGGCAGTCGAAATAATCGACAGCTTATCAATACATGATAACACCAACTGCCTGTCAATTAATTAATTCTCAAAGCACTAATAGCCCTGATGCGGTTTCTGAATGAGCTCCTCCTGCTCGGTGCGGTATACAAGGTCTACGCCGAAAGACTTGAGCAAAACGTAGAGTATGATCGCCCCGACGAGGATCAGCCAGAAGATGTCCCAGCGGGAGAGCAGGCGGCGTTTGGGTTTTTCTTCGGACATTTTTTTCTTTAAAAGTAATGCCATTATAGCAAAATATCTAATTCTTATGGTTCTCTCTGCGTATTCGAACCCTCATCACCATCGAACTAAAAATCCATGCGCAACCGCAGGTTGATCCTTCGGGAGGTCAGGTAGTTGGGAATGGCGTACTGCTGGTTGAAGATGGTCTTGATCCAGGTGTTGCCGGCCTGGTTCTGCACCTGCATGAGGTTGAAGACCTCGAGGCTGAGCCAGGAGGCGCGGGTCCAGCGCAGGAAGTGGTTGGGCTTTTTGGCGCGCCGCTCCTGATCCCAGAGTTGCAGGGAGAAGCCGATGTCCACCCGGTGATAGGGCGAAAAACGGTAGGTATTGCGGTAGATGCGGTTGTTGCCCTGCAGGCCAAAGGGCAGGCCGGTGCCCACTGTCAGGTTGAGGTGCATGCGGAAGCTTTCGCTTTTGGGCAGGTAATCCTGGAAGAACATGGAGAGCGTCATAAACTGGTCTGTGGGGCGGGGCACGTCATCCACGGGCTGCCCTTCCTCATCACCGATCTCGCGCACCAGGTGCTGTACGCCTTTGAGGCGCTCGCGGGCGCGCAGGAAGGAGAGGTTGATCCAGGATTCGGCCCCGGGCACGAATTCCCCGTTCAGGCGTAAGTCGACCCCCGTCACATAACCGGCAGCATCATTCTCTCCGGAATAGCGGATGCGCACATTCTCAATATCGTAGGAGACCATATCCCACAGTTCCTTATAATAGGCTTCGGTGATGAATCGGAATTTCTTGGGGTTGCTCTTGCCCATGTAGAAGTCGAGGGTGAAACCGCCGACGAGGTGTGCAGATTTCTGGGCCAGCAGCCCGGTATTCACGCTTCCGTCGATGCGGCGAAGTTCGCGGTAAAAAGGCGGTTGGAAATAGAGGCCTCCGGCCAGGCGATAGGAAATGTCCGTTTTACCGGCGAGGGGTTTGTAAAGCAACTGGGCGCGCGGGGAGATCAGGAATTCCTGGTTGAGGCCCCAGTAGGAAGCCCGAAGGCCAGCGGATACCCGAAATTCACCTTTGGTTTCGTGCCGGAAAGTGTATGTATCCTGAATGTAGGAAGTAAAGCGCATGGAGTTGAGTTCATTGCGGGCCTTCAGCACATTGAAGAGCAGCACCTCCGTGGTGTCGTAGGGCAGCGAATAACCGGCGGAATCCAGGCGTTCCCACTCATTGATCAGGTCGTCGATCTGTTCATTTTGCGCTTTGACGCTCCACTGCAGAAAGTGAGAGCTGCTCACCTCCGGGTCGTCGTGATCCTGCTGCAGTTCTATGCCTCCCTTATGCTGCAGGTTGACCACCCGCAGGTTGAGGAAATTGCGGACGAACTGCTGCTGGGTGCCGGTGCCCAGTTCGGCGAGTACTTCTCCGAAATCATCGCTGCCCAGCCCGGTCTCGATCTGGCGCAGGCTGTAGTCGCCGATGATGTCGAAGCGTTCGTTTTCATCACTCCGGAAGTGAGAGGCCAGGAATTTGAGGAAAAAAGGGTTACGCGCGCGGTCGGGCAGGTAAGTCAGGGAAACACCGCCCAGGGAAGTGGTGAAATCATCGATCTCCTGTCCGTCGAAAACGCTGAACAGCTCCAGGGCGAAGTTGATCAGGCCCAGGGCAGTGCTGCGTTCTTCGGGCCGGAAGCGGTAAACGCTGCGGTTGTAGTTGCCCATAAGGCCGAGCTGCCAGTCGCGGTTGATGTCGTAGGTGATGTAGGCCTGTATGTCTGAGAAGTTGGGAATGTATTCGCCCTGCACGTCCAGGGTGCCGAGCAGATATCGGGTGGTCTTGTAGCGCGCCCCTGCCAGATAGCGGATCTTGCGGTAGCCGTCCTTCTCCGCATCAAGGCTGCCTTCGATGTGCGCGGAACCGCCCAGGAAGCTCATGCCTACGGAGGCCCGCAGGCTGTCGGGGCGCTTGTAGCGGACATCGAGCACGGAGGAAAGCTTGTCGCCGTACTTGGCCTCGAAGCCGCCCGAGGAAAAGGACAGGTCGCGGATCAGGTCGATATTCGGGAAGGTGAGGCCTTCCTGCTGGCCCGCCCGGATGAGCTGTGGGCGGTAGATCTCGAAATCATTGACGTAGACGAGGTTTTCGTCGTAGTTGCCGCCCCGCACGTTGTACTGCG
>CAYVVK010000219.1:5433-9645 GCA_964454855.1 uncultured Phaeodactylibacter sp.
CCCCGCCGGTGCCGCTGCTGGTGCCCAGGGCGATGTGGGGCAGGAGGCTTTCCAGGTTGCCGGTGGTGGTGGGCAGCAGTTTAAGCTGTTCTACATTCTCCCGGATGATGCCGGCATCGTCGAGCTTGCTTTCCCGCACGATCACCTCGATGTCTGAGTTGGCCGGCGCCATGGATACGTCGATCTGGCGGTTGGCGCGCGACGGCATGGATTCCACCTGCACCGACACCTCCTGGTAGCCGATGCGGGAGAAGACCAGGGTAAAGCTTTCATTGGCCGGCACCACGATGCTGTAGCGGCCGTTGGAGCTGGATTCCACGGCCCGGCTGGTGCCCTTGATGTAAATGGTGGCCAGGTCGACCGGCGCCTCACTGACGGCATCCGTGACGATGCCTGTGATGCTGGCGCGGGGGCTTTCCTGAGCGGCGAGGGTAGAAAAAGCGGAAAGGCCCAGAAATAACAGGGCCGTGTATAGTTGCTTCATGTCGGCGTATCGATTTCAAAATGGAACGCAAGTTAGGGCATTAAATTTTGAAAGCGTAACGGGCGGAGCCGGATTTTGGCGGTAAGCGGACGCTTCTCAGACGAACTTCGCAGGCTTGCCGATCTCCTTCATCAGCTGGATGGTGCGTTTGGGGTCTTCCGACTTAAAGACGCTGCTGCCGGCAACCAGTACGTTGGCGCCTGCCTGCAGGATCTTCTCGGCATTCTGCAGGCCCACGCCGCCGTCTATCTCGATAAGGGCGTGCAGGTTGCGGATGGTGAGCTGCTCGCGGATGCGCTGCACCTTGGGGATGGTATTGTAGATGAATTTCTGGCCGCCGAAACCCGGGTTTACCGACATGACCAGGATGATGTCTGCCATTTCCAGGACATCCTCCAGGGCACTGGCCGGAGTGTGCGGGTTGATGGCCACCCCGGCTTTGGCGCCGGTTTCCCTGATCTGCTGCAACACCCGGTGCAGGTGAGTGCAGGCTTCGTAGTGCACGGTGATGTGGTTGGCGCCGGCATCCCGGAATTCGCGGATGTACTTTTCCGGTTCTGAGATCATGAGGTGCACGTCCAGCGGCTTGGTGCTCATTTTGCGAATGGCTTCGATGATGAACATGCCAAAGGTGATGTTGGGCACAAAATGGCCATCCATGACGTCGAGGTGCAGCCAGTCGGCCTGGCTTTCGTTGACCATGGCGATTTCTTCGTTAAGGCGCGTGAAATCGGCGGCGAGCAATGAAGGCGCTACTATGTGTTTCATGCCACAAAGGTAAGGGAAATGGCAAAAAAAAACCGGCCCACACGGGGCCGGTTTCCAAAAGAGCTTTGAGAGGCTATCTACATACCAAAAAATAAAGGGCATCTCTTTTGATGCCCTCAAAAGATTCATGAGATTATAATTGCATTCGTGGGATTACAACCAATAAAGTGCTTAAACAGCTCAAAAACAATGGATTATAATTTATCAGCAGTGAGCCGTATTCGTTATTTTACGCGATTGTGATTTGTTATCCGAGATGTGATCTTGTTGTCTTCTGTCGTTTCTTTTTGATCACAGTACAAATGTATTACATCAGGCGCTTAGGGTGAAGTACAATTTCGGCGATTACTGCATTTTTTTTCGGCAAATCCTGATTTTAAATTGCTGTAAATCAGTTATTTACCGTTGAAATCAGGTTTCTTTTCTGGGTTTTCATCTTCGGAAATTTTATTTTTTGGTGCTTTTTTTTTGGCAAAAAAGAGAAAGTTTATGCCTCTGCGGTTGAAATGGCCCCGATTTCTTCTTTCTGGTGAAACGTTTTTGGGGAACGGGCGTAAAAAAAAGGTGCCTCCGATTTTGCGGGGCACCTTTTTAAATGCGTATTCATGAGATTATAATTGAAAAGAAAAGTGCCGGGCATTTTGCCCGGCGAAGTTCATAGGGCAATTTGTTAGTAGTGGCTTTACTGGGAGCAATTTTTTACCTGGGTGTTTTGTGGTAGGTAGTTGCTATCGCTGCCAGCGTTTCCAGGAATTACAGCTTGCTAGTTCTGAGTCACATTTTGAAGTTGGCGCTGTAAATTAAAGCCGAAGGATATTTATCCTTGAGTACAATACAAATATCGTTGAAAACTAGGCCAACTGTAAGTACATTTTTGTATATTTCTGGGCAAAACCCCTTCACTAAAAGGACATAAAACACTGACAAACAAACACTTAAGGTAAAAAACCAAATAATTACTGGTTTATCATATCCAAATAATTATGTATCAAAGCCGGCTAGTAAAGCATATTCGTGAATTATCTGTCAAAGACAGAGAGCGTTTTCAGCAATTTGTATACTCTCCTTACTTCAACCAGCACGAGAAGACCCAGGAGTTGCTCAGCTACATCCTGGGCAGGATCGACGGGCCGGAGAAGGCACTGAACAAGCCCAAGGCCTTCCGGGCGCTCTTCCCGGGTGAGGCCTATGACGAGCAGCAGTTGCACAACCTCATGTCTTACCTCAAGAAGTTGTACCACCGCTTTCTGGCTTTTGAGTACTTTGAGCAGCAGCGCTACGGCCGCCGGCTGTACACTCTGGAAGGCGCCTTCCACAATCACCAGTTTGACATCATGACCAACCGAAGCAAGCAGCTGCAGAAGAAGCTCAAGCAGGATAGGGTGCATGACAGCGAGTACTTTTTCACCAACTACCGGCTCAATAATATGCTGGGCTATTACAGCGGCCATTACTTCGACCGTTCGGAAACGGATACTTTCCAGCACATGCTCGACTATCTGGATAAGTACTACATCGTGGAGAAGCTGCGCAATTGCTGCCACCTCACCGCCAACTCCATGATAATGAACACCTCCTACCGCTTTCACATGCTGGAGGAATTGCTGGACTACCTGAGCCGCAACTGGGAGGAATTTGAAAAGGATACCACCATCGTCGCCTATTACAATGTACTGATGAGTATGCGGGACAAAGAGAACCCCGCCTATTACCAGCGCATGAAGCGCATACTGGCCGAAGAGATGCAGTATCTGTCCGAAGACGATGGGCGCGACCTGTACGGTTTTTCTTACAACTATTGCATCAGCATGATCAACAGCGGTAACAGTGCCTATCTGCGGGAACTGTTCCAGCTTTACAAACAGGGCCTGAAGCAGGACCTGGTGCTGGACAAGGGAGTCATCTCGGAATGGGCCTACAAGAATATCGCCACGCTGGGGTCCCGGCTGCAGGAATTCGAATGGACAGAGCAGTTCCTTCAGGAATATCGCGACAAACTCCCGCCACACCGCCGCGAGAATGCTTATAATTATAACCTGGGCAACCTTTACTACAATAAGAAGATGTACAACGAGGCGCTTTCCGCCCTGCTGCTGGTACAGTTTACCGACGTCAAGTACCACCTCAGCACCACCTTCCTCCTGCTGCGCACCTACTATGCCCTGAGGGATACCGAAGCCCTCTTATCGCTGATCGAGACTTTCCGCATCTACGTGATCCGCAACCGCAAGATGACCACCGAGCAAAAACGCGGATACACCAACTTCCTGCGCTTTGCCAGGAAACTGGTGCTGCTCAAGCATCACGCATCTACCTATTCGCGAAAGGCTCTGGAGGAAGAGCTCTCCGCGCTGGCCAAAAAGGTGGAAGAGGCTTCCAATGTGATCAACAAGTTCTGGTTGCTGGAAGAGTGTGTGGTTCCCGGCAGGGAGGAGGCTGTAGGCAGTTTTGACAGTGGGCAGTAGGCAGTTTGGCAGTGGGCAGTCCCCTAGTGCAGTCGGCAGTAAACAGTTGGCAGTCTGCCATCTGTTTACTGCCAACTGCACTCTACCTCCCACCAAACCAGGGCAGGATACTTTTTCGGGACTTTACCCCTTTGAACTTCTTCACACGTTTGTTTTTCCGGATCACAACCTCTGCTTCGCTGGGGCGGCTTTCCGTATGCGCGCGGTTAGCGGCGGTAACCAGGTAGGTATATACCTTGCCTTCCTCTACGCTGCGGTCGGTGTAACGGAATTTTTTGCTGTCGTCGTTGAAAGGGCTGATGTGCAGGATATTGCGGGAGTCGCTCATATCTCCCGGCCCGGCCCCGTGGAACCGGTAGATGACGTAGTAATGAGGAGGAGCTTCGCGGTCTTCCTTATTGGGTTTCCACTTCAGGCGGGCATTGCCGTTCTTGTTTTTCACCTTTTTCAGCTCCGGAGCGGCGTAGACGCCTAGCGACAGTTCCGGCCGTTGCG
>CAYVVK010000220.1:0-8336 GCA_964454855.1 uncultured Phaeodactylibacter sp.
CAGCTGTATGCTGCGCACTGGCTCGACATCAGCGGCGCCGGGCGCCGGCAGAGGCGGCTGCTCAAAGCGGCTGGGGTCAAACTCCTGGGTGCCGGCGATGAGCTGGAAGTAGGCGGGGCTGTACGGCCAGTGGAAATCGGCCACCTGTTGCGGGAAGTCGAGGCTGATATTTGCCCCTTCGAAGGCCCAGGCTGAAGCGCCGGGCTCCAGGGCAATGACGGGTTCGCCCAGCAGCCGGGGGAAAATCTGGAAATTGAGCGAGAGAAAGGCCAGGGAAACGAACAGCCGCGAACGGTGCCGGTTATTGATTTTGATACGTATATCGCCGGCCCATTTTCCATTGGCCTGCTCATAAGTGGTAATTATCTCTTCGCTTTCGATTGGAAGAAGAGCCAGTTGGCCACCCTTTTCCACTTTATAAAACTCAATGCATACCGGGTAGCCCTCGAACAGGCGGGAATTGGGGTTGTGCAGCTCCTTGACGAATTCCCAGCGGGCGATGTGCTTCAGGTAATTGCGCAGCACCAGGGCAGAGGCCGGAGAATATCCTTCGATGGGTTTGGTAAGCGGCTGCTCCGGCTTATGGGCCGTAGTGATGAGGTATCTTCCCCGATGGGCATACACGCTGTAATCGGCAGCTCCGCCGGGCGGAGCCAGGCGAATGCCACTTTCCTTCTGTATCTCTGCTTTCACTGGCCCGATACCTTCCGGCTCTCCATGCAGGCCTATCAGCAGCGGCTTAGACAGCAGGCCTCCTTCTACCAGGCCCGTATACCCCTTTTCCGGCTGGAGCTGCGCTTCCTGGCCGGAAGGTAATTCCAGGCGGCTGTAGCTGGGCTCAATGCCGGCTATAGCCGCCCGGATGCCCGTATCTTTTCCTTCCAGTTGCAGGCTTACCTGCCGGGTGCTTCCATTGAGCCCGTGCAGGGCGCCGAGGTCCAGTATCCATCCCAGCTTGGGGTTGCAAATGACGTTGCCCGCCAGCCTGTCCTCTTCCACAGGCAGGCCCAGGAAACCCTGGAAAGGATCGCTGGCCTCCTGGCCGGCGTAGAGTTGCGGCGATTGGGCAAACTGCTGTTTCAGTAAAAAGCGCAGGCGGCTGGCCAGGCTGTGGTAGGAGATGCGGCCTCCGCTGCTGCGCAGATAATGCAGCAGGCCGGTGCTGAAAGCCCCGCGGGCCCCGTGTTCGTAGGCGGACTCACTACTCTGGCAGGCGGCCAGCTGTATATGGCGCCCCACGGGCAGCACTTCTGCAAGAGGCTTCGTTTTCAGCGCTTCCGGGCTGATGCTTTTGGCGAAAATGAACTGCTCCCAGGGGCGGGCCGGGCAGGCCTGCGACAGGCGCTGCGGGCGGTACTGGCGCTCCCGAACCTCTTGCCCTTCGATCAGATAGCTGTTGCGGGTATTGCCCCCCGAATGGCAGCAGTCGAAAATGGTGAGAATATGGGCTCCCTTCTGGCCGAGCCGGTGCAGGAGGTAGCGCAGTTCCTTGTCTGCCACAAGATTGAAGCGGGTTTGGCCGTCCTTTTCCACAATGCCATCGTAGCCCACCAGCGCCTCCAGTTTTTTGTCGGCCTCGAAGCGCCAGAGCTCGGCCTCGGCCTCCTCCTGGGTGCCGTGGCCGGAGAAGTAAAACAGTACGGCATCTTCACGGCCCGCCTGAGACAGGTGTTTCTCAAATCCCTCAACTATGGCGGCTTTGGTGGCCTGTTCATTGCGCAAGGCCAATACCTGAGGCAAAAAGCCATGGAGTTCTTCTTTCAGGAAAGTTTCCATCTGGCTCAGGTCGTTCAGGCAGCCGGCCAGGGGAGGAACGGGCGGCGGATAGTTGTTTATGCCGACGAGCAGGGCGAAAAGCTGAGTTTTTTTTTCCATCTTTCGTGCAGGATCGTTGGTTTAAATGTGTAACTATTCAGGGGTTCCGGGTTTTGATTTTTTCGCTATTGAGGCCAGTTGCTTTTGGAAGCCGCATCAGGCCTACCGGCGCCCCTCCTTTAGCAACCGCAATACCATACCTGAGCAGATACTTAAATGTACAGCATCTTTAGGAAGAATCATGAAACTTTCAGGCATCACTTCACCATTTGGCCTCAGCAAGCGCCGCGGCAGCGAAAGAGAGGACGGCCTGGGCTTCGGTACCAGCATGACGGCCTCCGGCCAACGGCTCCTATACCTGCGATGAGATATTCCCGAACATGCGTTTTGAAAGAATGTACTATCCCGGTGAAGACGGGAAAACCGTTCTCGAACTGGAGCGGGTGCATCAGATCGTGCCTTTTGAGCGGGAATGAGGAGGAGTGAGGGCAGTAGAGGCGTCCGGATGTCGAAACGTCAAAACGTCCGGACGCCCCGACACCCGGACGTTTCGACGTTTAAACGTTCTGACGTAAAAAAGCCCTCCCGGAGATTAAACTTCCAGCCCCCCGCGCCGTCTAAACTCTTAAAACCCTAATTTGCAAAGGACCTTGGCCGATATATCCGATGATCAGATACTGCAGTTGCTGGGCCAGCCGCGGGCTTTCGAGCGCGGGTTTCGCTTGCTGATGGACAAGTACCAGGAGCGGTTATACTGGCACATCCGGCGGATGGTGGCTGAGCATGAGGACGCCAACGACGTCCTGCAAAACTGTTTCATCAAGGTATACCGGAATATCGGGCAGTTTGAGCAGAAGTCAAAACTTTATACCTGGCTCTACCGCATTGCCACTAATGAAGCGCTTACCTTCCTAAGAAAGAAAAAAAGGCGCCATACGGCCTCTTTAGACGGGGAAGGGGACGGCCTGGCATACCAACTGCAGGCGGATGCCTATTTCGATGGAGCTCAGCTGCTGCACCGCCTGCAGCAGGCTCTGGAGACACTACCCGACAAACAGCGGCTGGTCTTCAACATGCGCTATTTTGAAGAAATGCCCTATAAGGATATGTCTGAGGTGCTGGATACCTCGGTAGGCGCTTTGAAGGCCTCCTATCACCATGCCGTCAGAAAGGTGGAAGCCTTCATCAGGGAGGCGTCAGATAAATTATAGCAAAATGAATGAGAAAGAGAGAATAAGACAAGAACTGGAGCACTTATCACCGCTTCTTTCCCGCATGAAAGAAGAAGGGGCGGGCAAGCCTCCGGTTCCCGAAGGCTACTTCCGGGAATTGCCCAATGAGGTACTGCGCCGCATCCGTGCGGAAGAAGGCTTGCGGTGCGAGGAAATGCCCGAAGCCGCCACGGGCCGAAGAGGATGGCTATGGTATGATCTGCTTGCTGCCCGGCCGGGTAGGTTTGCCGCAGGCCTGGCGGCTGCCCTGTTGCTGGCCCTGGCCGGCGCCTATTTTCTGTGGCCGGGGGAGGAACCGAAAGAAAGGCCCGGCACACTCACTTCCGTGAGCCAGGAGGAGGCTGCCGAATATGTGGCCAGGCATATCGAGGAGTTCGGCCTGGGCCTCATGGTGGAGGCTTCGGTGGTCAATGCGGAAGATACGCGGCAGCTGGAAATGTTGCCCGAAATACAGGAGGAAGAACTGGACGAATACCTCGACGGGATCATCGACGAGATCGGCCTGGAAGAACTGGAAGAGTTGTTGTAAACACAAAAACATAAGAGCAATGAAAAACAGATTTTGGACCATCATTTCCTGCTGCCTGCTGGCCCTGCCGGCAATGGGGCAGGTGGTAGGCGATGATATCGGTGGCGGGCGGGTAGGCAGCAAAGTACAGGCGGCCCGGGTGGCCTACATCACCGAGCGCCTGGGGTTGACTCCCAACGAATCTGAGCGCTTCTGGGCACTCTATAACGAATTTGAAAATGAAAAAGAGAAGATCCAGAACAGATACAGCGTGGAGCGCCCTTTGGGCAGCTTGTCCGACGAGGAAGCAGAGGCTTACATCCTGCGCCGCTTTAAAATGGAAGAAGAGCTGCTCGAACTCAAGAAAAGCTACTATCCGCGCTTCACGAAAGTGATCTCTCCCCGCCGGATCGCTCTGTTCCAGAAAGCCGATAAAGAATTCCGCCTGGAACTGCTCCGGAAGGTGCGGCAGCGGCAGCCGGGAAACAGCAACCGTCCTTTCCGGCCCGGCAACTGAATCCGGCCTTGCGATATAACGATTTAACACATAAAAGAAATTTCAAATAAAATTAATTTTTAAAATGTTAAAAAGCAGCATGTTATGTGAAATGCTGCCACTCCTTGCCATAAAGCTACCGTTCCATTAATGGTTGCCCCTTCCCTTCATTAATCGTGGCAAGTTTGCTACCTTTTTACTTATCTTTATACCGCAACGAAGCGCACCAATTAGGTTCACCACTAAAAGCACCTACGTGTCCTATGAACAATTACCGGAACGATCCTGCTGTCAACCGCCTGGTGACAGCTTACGAAGAACAGTTCAAGCGAGGAGAAGTCATCTTTTTCGAAGAAAAGGCCTATCTGAAGATAATCGAGTTTTACGAGAACGATGCGCAGCTGGACAAAGCGCTGGAAGTCAGTGAATATGCTATTATACATCATCCATATTCGGCAGAGGTATATGCCCGGCAGGCGCAGGTACTGATCAGCCTGGGAAAGGAGAAGGAAGCACTTGCCGTTCTGGAACAGGCGCGCCCCTTCGCTCCGCTGGAGCGGGAAATGGACCTGCTGCGGGCGGAGGCCCTGATCGGCCTGGATGAACTTAAAGAAGCCATGGCCCTGCTGGATGCCATCAAGCCGAATGCCAGCAAGAGCCTGCTCAGCGATGTATACCTCATAGAGTCTATGGCCTATGAGTCTAGAGAAGAGTATGAGCGTATGTTCTACGCCCTGAAAGCGGCCATAGATGCCGACCCGGAGAACGAAGAGGCCATGGAGCGCTTCGGCCTGTGTGTGGAAATGTCCCGCAATTATGAAGAGAGCATCGCCATACACGAAGCCATTCTGGAAAATAACGCCTATTCGCCCATTGCCTGGTTTAACCTCGGCCAGGCTCATTACTACCTGAACAACTACGAGAAGTCTATTGAGGCCTATGATTATGCCTTTCTCATAGACGATAGTTTTGAGGATGCCTGCCGGGAATGCGCCGACCTGTGCTTCGAACTCAAACAATACAAAAAGGCCCTGGAATATTACCAGGAACTGCTCGAGAATTTCGACACGGACAGCGAGCTGTACACCTCTATCGGGCAGTGTTACCAGCAACTTGGCAGGTACAAGTCTGCCGCTACCTTCTACCGCCGCGCCGCTCAGATGGACCCGCTGAACGACGAGATACTCTTCTTTATCGGGGAGTGCTACGCCAGCGAACAAGACTGGCACAGCGCCATCCACTTTTTCGAAAAGGCCATACAGATCGAAGAGCAGCGCGAGGAGTATTACCTGGCCCTCGGAGCAGCTTACTATCAACTTGGTGAAGCAGGACAAGCGGAAGCCTACCTGCGCAAAGCCGTGGAAACCAATCCCGAAGAAAGCCACTGCTGGGCTCAGCTGGCCTCTTTCCTGATGGAAAACGGCGAAGGGGAAGCGGCCCTCATCGTGCTGGATGAGGGGGAGGAAGAAGCAGTGGGCACCGAACTACTCTACTGCCGCATTGCCTGCCTGTATACGATCGGGCGCAAAGAAGAAGCTTACTACCGGCTGGGTGAGGCACTGTTGGAAGATTTTGACATGCACCGCTCTCTCTTTGAGATCCTTCCCGAGATGGAACACGATGAGCGGGTCATTGCGCTGATCTCTACCTATATGGCATAAGGCGTTTGAACGTTTGAACGTTTGAACGTTCCGACGTTTGAACGTTTCAACCCTGCTCCTCACCGGCGTGATTGCTGATAAGCATACACTGCCGCCCCGATCGTACCTGCGGCGTTGAGCAGGCTGGCGGGAATTACCGGGACATCGATGGTGATATAAGGCTCGTATTTATCGAAGCGTTTACTGGTGCCTCCACCCAGCAGGATGAGGTCGGGGTTCAGGACGCGGCCTACATTCATGAGATACTCGTTGAAACGCATTCCCCATTCCTCCCAGCTGAGGTCTTCCCGTTTTCGGGCATTATTGCTGGCATAGTGCTCAGCGACCTGCTTGTTGAGGTAAATGTGCCCAAACTCGGTATTGGGGACCAGCTTGCCGTCCAGGAAAAGGGCAGAACCCAGGCCCGAGCCTATGGTAATGAGCAGGAGGGTGCCCATCTTGCCCTTCCCCAGGCCAAACTGCATTTCCGCCAGGCCTGCCGCATCGGCATCATTGAGCACTTCTACCGGGCAGCCGCAGGCCAGCGACAGTGTTTCCACCACATTCTTTCCGATCCATTCTTTGCTGATATTCGCCGCGGAATGGGCTATGCCCTTTTTGACTATGGCGGGAAAGCCGCAGCCAATGAGCCCTTTCCATTCGTGCCGGCGAACGAGTTCTCTGAAGGTCTCTGCGATGGCTTCCGGGGTTGCCGGGTCGGGGGTTTCCAGGCGGATGCGCTCGTTGAGCAAAGTTCCGGACCGTATGTCTACCACCGCTCCCTTAATACCGGATGCGCCGATATCTATTCCTAGTATTTCCTGTTCCTGCATGAATTCTGATAAGTTATGCTTCTCGTATTCGCAAGTTAAAAATACTTTGGCAGAAACCTGAATGTCGGCGCACTCTACCGGATTACCCGCATTTTCATCCAGACGTCCTCCACGGGCCGGTCGCGCCCATCCTTTCGCACTTCAGCGATCCGGCCGATCACTTCCAGCCCTTCCACCACCTGGCCGAAAACGGTATACTCCCGGTCGAGAAAGGGCGTGCCGCCTTTCTCCAGGTAGGCCTCGCGCTGCTCTTTGGAATAGCGGATGCCCTTTTGAGCTTCGATGCGGTCGAGCATGTCTTCCGTCATTTCCTGCCCCTGTACGATGTAGAACTGAGAGCCGGAAGACCGCTTCTGCGGGTTGACGGCATCGCCGGTGCGGGCCGCCGCCACGGCACCTTTGGTATGTACCAGGGAGTCGACGAATTCGGCCTCTATGGTATAGCCCGGGCCACCACTGCCCAGAGATTGCCCGGAACGGGCATTCCTGGACTCGGGGTCGCCGCCCTGTATCATAAAACCCGGAATGACGCGGTGAAAGAGCAGGCTGTCGTAAAAACCTTCTTCCACCAGCTTTGTAAAGTTGTCCTGGTGCTTGGGCGTAGCGTCGTACAACTGTATGATCATGTTGCCGAACTCGGTCTCCACCTCCACCAGGCAGGCCCTGGGAGGGTCGATAGAAATGTCTTTTTCCACGGTCTTTTCTTTTCCTTTTTTGTTAATGGCCTTCAGGCGAACGGTATAGTTGCCGGAAGCCTTGTATTTGTGAGAAGGGGATTCGGCGGTAGACTGCTTGCCATCGCCAAAGTCCCAGATATACTGTTCTGCCTTTTCCGATTGGTTCTCGAAGTTTATCGGCTCCAAAACCTTTTTTTCTTCTGCCTCTATGCTAAAACGGGCAACGGGGCGGGCGCAGGCCGTAGCCAGAATGGCCAGGGTGCATAGCCTGATAATGAATCCGTTTTTCATGCTTATCAAATTTCACTCAATCCAAAATGGTAATTTTCATCTCTACATCCTCCTGAGGGCGATTTTGCTGGTTGCGCGATACCGCAGCGATCTTGTCTACCACCTCCAGGCCTTCCACCACCTGGCCGAAAACGGTATACTGCCCGTCCAGCGGCGGGTAGCCTCCCTTTTCCAGGTATTCCTGCCGCTGCTCGGGGGTATAGGTGATCCCTAACTGCTGTTCCACCTGGTTTAGGAACTGCTCATCCACCGGCCGGCCGCTGACGATGTAGAACTGAGAACCGGAAGATTCCCGCTGCGGATTTGCCTGGTCTGGCAAACGGGCAGCTGCCAGAGCCCCCTTCACATGAAGGGCGCCAATCTCCGCCGGCAGCGTATAGCCCGGGCCGCCGCCGCCCAGCATTTTCCCCGCCGGCGCATTGCGGGATTCGGGGTCGCCGCCCTGTATCATAAAACCCGGAATGACGCGGTGAAAGAGCAGGCTGTCGTAAAAACCCTGCTCAGCCAGCTTGATGAAGTTTTCCTTGTGCTTCGGCGTACTGTCGTACAACTCCACTTTAATGTCACCAAATTCCGTCTCGATCAAGGCATAGGCGGTATCGTCCTGATCACAGCTCCACAACAGCGCCGCCAGGCTCCACATCAATAGGATTTTTCTCATGTTTTCCATCTTAATGAACAAATGAACAAATGCCCAACTCACTCCTCCTCCATCTCCCGAAAATACTGCACCGCCTTCTCCTTCAGCAGCTCTTCCTGTTCTTCCACGCCTTGTACGCGGATGGGCTTCACTTTCGTGTAATGCGGCCAGCCATCGGCGTCGCGGCCGGCGAATTCGTAGTAG
>CAYVVK010000220.1:8346-9645 GCA_964454855.1 uncultured Phaeodactylibacter sp.
GCATACGGCGATGTGCATCAGGTCCTGCTTTTCCTCTTTGGTAAATTCCTTCTGCCAGCGCCCCAGCTCCTGAATGCCGATAAGGAAAAGCACGGCGTTCAGGCCGGGCAGCGCATCCCTGCCAAAACGCTCTTTGACCAGATGCCGGACCTTCAACCACTCAAAATTCAGTTCCCACTCTTCCATAGGCTTTTTTTCGATCCGCAAATATAGGATTTATTGGTTGATTGAACACATTCCCCAAATCACAAATCAAGAATCAAGAATCCTCCCTCCGGTTCCGCGGATGATAACTCAAGATCGTCTCCCGCAGGTAATCCGTATCCAGGTGGGTGTAGATCTCCGTGGTGATGATGGACTCATGGCCCAGCATATCCTGTACGGCTTTCAAGTCCGCACCGCCTTCAATGAGGTGGGTGGCGAAAGAGTGGCGAAAGGTATGCGGGCTGACATTCTTCTGCAGGCCGGCGGCTTTGGCGGCATCTTTGACGATATTAAACACCATCACCCGGCTGAGCTTGCGCCCGCGGCGGTTGAGGAAGACAATGTCCTCGTGGCCTTTTTTGACATTCATTTGCCCCCTTCTTTCTCCTTCGAGGTAAAATTGCAGGTGTTTGATGGCTTCGTCTCCAATAGGGACGATGCGTTCCTTGTCGCCCTTGCCGATGACTTTCACGAAGCCGATATCCAGAAAAAGGCCGGAGAGGCGCAGCTCGGTAAGTTCGCTTACCCTCAGGCCGCAGGCGTAGAGGGTTTCCAGCATGGCCCGGTTGCGGGTGCCTTGTGGGTGGCTGAGGTCGATGGTGCCCAGCAGGCTTTGCATTTCCTCATAGGAAAGGACTTCCGGGATCTTGCGGTTCAGCCTGGGGCCGTCGATGAGTTCCGTGGGGTCTTTCTCCGTGAGGTTCTCCAGCAGCAGGTATTTGTAGAAGGTTTTCAGGGCGGAGAGGATGCGCGCCTGCGAGCGGGCGGCCAGGCTCAGCTCGTTGAGCCAGCGGAGGAACTGCTGCAGGTGCGTGGAGTCTATTTCAAGAGGGGAGAGGGGCAGTTCATTCAGTTTCAGGAACTGCTGCAGTTTGTCCAGGTCGGCCAGATAGGCCTCTGCCGTATTGGGAGACAGCGAACGCTCCAGCAGGAGGTAGGCTTCGAAGCCTTTGAGGTATGGAGCCCATTTTTTCAGCATGTTCTAATATCGGCTTTTATCTGAGAACAGAAAGCCGTGTCGGCAAAAAATTGAGAGAGCGTAATACTACTTTGTTAACTTAACACAGAGGACGCAGATTTTAGCTGTTCAACTGC
>CAYVVK010000221.1:0-9619 GCA_964454855.1 uncultured Phaeodactylibacter sp.
GTTACCCCTTCTGGTCGCTGGGCACCACCGGCCTGCGCCCCAAATACCCGCGCTCGGATGTGACGCTTTTCCGGGGGCGGGAACAGCTGTTCGAAGAGCTGCCGCCCCGGCAGGGCAAATATGCAGAGGCCTATGAGGGAGAAGATCATGTAAGCTTCTACTGCTGGAATATCCTTCGTAAATGGGGAAGCCTCGAGCGCTGGCGGGAGGTGAGCTTCCGCCGCCTGCAGGCCTGGGGAATGAATACCATCGGCAACTGGGCGGAAGAAGCGGCCCTGAAAACCACTCCCCTGCCCTACACGCGCGCCCTGCGCACCAATGAAGGCACCGCTGTAGAGCTTCGCCTGCAAGGTTCCCGCTTTCCGGATGTGTTCGACCCGGCCTGGGCGGCTCACCTGGATACGCTCTTTGCCGCCACCGCCGCCTGGCGCGGCGACCCCCTGCTGCTCGGCTACTTTGTGGATAATGAACTGCACTGGGGCGATCTGGACTTACTGAACAAGGCCGGCGAAGATAGCCACCTCCGGCAGGCCTGGCTGGAACAGCTACAAAAAGGCTATCAGGGCCTCATCGGCCTGAATGCCGCCTGGGGCAGCGAGTTTGCTTCCTGGGAAGAGGTGCGCAACCTCAAGGGCAAACTTCCCGATACCCCGGGATTCATTAAAGATTACGAACTGCTGGAAAAGGCCTTCGCCGAAACCTATTTCCGCAACATCGCCACCCACCTCAAAAAGCACGACCCCAACCACCTTTATCTGGGCTGCCGCTTCACCCGTGCACTGAAACCACCGCACGTGATCGCCGCTGCCGGCAAATGGTGCGATGTCGTTTCCATAAACGTCTACAGCTATGCCCCCATACGCGAGGATATGGAGAAATGGCACCGCCTGAGCGGCGGCAGCCCCATGCTCATCGGAGAACACCACGTACCGCTGAAGAGCGAACGCCAGCTGCCGCCGAAGTACCGGAACTTCAGCGCCGACGAACGCTACAACTACTACTACAACTACGTGCACACCTGGGCAAACATGCCCTTCGCCATCGGCAGCCACTGGTACCAGTACAAAGACCAGTCGCTGACGGGAAGGGCCAGCAACGGAGAGAACCAGCCGGTGGGCCTGGTAGACATTACCGACCAGCCGCATGAAGAACTGATACGGGCCATCCGGGAGGTGAGCGCGCATATGTATGAGTGGCATATGTCGGCCTGGGAGAGGTAGGCGTGAGTCAGGTTTTGCGGTAGTCCGGGCCAATGGGTGAATGCAGGAACCCCTTCTTTCCCTTTCAAACCTCCAATAAGCCGACCGCAAGACCGAAACACCGTTAAGTCAGATTTCAGATGTCAGACGCCAACACACCAATACACTATCGTATCGGAAAACCGAAAGACCGCAAACCATAAAACCGAAAGACCGCAACACCCCTTCCAATCCCTACAAAAAGATAATCAGGCACAGAATACCGAGCAACAACAGCAGCAGCGTATACTCCAGCAACCACCAGCGCCAGTAGTTTTTATGTATTGTCATTTTTCGGGCCCAATCCCGGATAGCGTTCCACATAACGGACAATTGCAATAGGAATGAATGCCCGTAAGGTAAGCCACGGGGAATGCCATCATGGGGAATTTTGTCTCAAAGCTAGCTTATAAATGTCCTTTTTTGCTGTCTGGGGTGCTGTTCCATGTATTCGGTGGGCGTGGCGTGGTAAAATTTCTTGAACTTCTTGCTGAAATACTGAGCATCACTGAAGCCCACGGAATAGGCCACGTCGGAGACCGAGTAATCGGCATCGGAGGCCAGCAACTGGGCGGCCCGCTTCAGGCGGATCATGTTGATGAATTCTTTTACAGACTGGTCGGTCAGGGCGCTGAATTTCCGGTAGAGCACCGAACGGCTCATTCCCAGGGCCTTAGCGAACTCCCGCACCCCGAAATTGGAATCCGCCATGGAAGCTTCGATGATGCCGATCGCTTTTTTTATGAAGGCCTTATCGCCGGATTCCACCTCTGCCTCGCTGGGCTGCAATATGGTGCGGCTGAAGTGTCGTTTGAGCAGCCGCCGGCTGTGGATGAGGTTGAGCACCCGCACCTTAAGAAAGCGGAAATTGAAGGGTTTGGTCACATAATCGTCAGCACCGGTTTCCAGGCCCTCCAGCCAGCGTTCCTCATTGGTGTTGGCCGTCAGCAGAAGGATGGGAATATGGCTGGTGCGATCATCGGTTTTGAGCGCCTGGCACATGGCGATGCCATCCTTGCGAGGCATCATCACATCGCTGATGATGATATCGGGGAGGTGTTCAATGGCCTGTTGCATGCCTTCCTCGCCATCGCTGGCCTGCAGGATCTGGAAGGAAGGCTGGAAGCTGTGGCCCAGGAACTCCCGAAGCTCAGCATTGTCTTCCACGATGAGCAGGATGGGCTTGTCGGCTTCCCCTGCCTGTTTCTCTTCTGCCGTATCTCCTGATGTCAGCGTAAAGCCTTCTTCTTCCAGGGAAAGAACTCTGACGCTGCCGGAACCCAAGATGGCCGGCACTTTCCTGCTGCCGGGTTGTGCTAAAGGCAGGCCAATTATAAAGCGGGCCCCTTTTGACACCTCGCTCTCCAGCCTGATGCTGCCGCGGTGCAGCTCAACCAATGCTTTCACATAGGCCAGGCCGATGCCCGTGCCCGTGGCCATAAAATCCTTGTGTTTGCGGTTGGCGGAGCCCGCCTGATAAAAACGGTCAAAGACCTGTGCCTGCCGCTCGGGAGGTATGCCGGCGCCATTATCTTCCACGATGATGCAGAATCGCTTCTCTCCGTTTTCCTCTGCCTCCTTCAGGTATACGGCAACTTCATCCTTTGTAAACTTGAAGGCATTACTCAGCAGGTTGAAGAGGATCTTTTCCAGCTTATCCGGATCATAATCTGCCATCAGCTCTTCAAACTCGCTTTTAAAGTGGTAGCGAATGCGTTCGCCTTCCGCCAGGCCATCGAAAGCTTCTTTGACTCTTCTTACAAAACCTACCAATTCCCGCCGCTCAGCGGCCAGTTCCACTTTATTGTCTTCGACCTTGCGGAACTCCAGCAACTGGTTGATCAACTTGAGGAGCCGCCGGGTGTTGCGCTGCACCAGCCGGAGTTGCTGCCTTACCTCTCCCGAGACCGAGCTGGACGCCAGCAACTGCTCTACCGGCGCCGATATGAGCGCCAGAGGGGTGCGGAACTCATGGGAGATGTTGGTGAAAAAGGCCAGCTTCAGGCGGTTGACTTCCTCCGCCTTCTGTTTTTCCAGGTCCTTGATCTTCAGTCCGTTCCTCATGCGCTCCCGGGTAAGCAAGGTGTAGCGGAAAGCGATCAGCATCAGCAGGAGCAGAAAAATGTACAGTGCATAGGCCCAGGGCGTTTTCCAGTAGGGAGGCAGAATGGTCAACTTCAGAGCCGCGCCGGTATTGTTCCAAACCCCATCGTTATTGGCTGCCTTCACGCGAAAAGTATAGGTGCCGGGATTGAGGTTGGTAAAGGTAGCCGTCCGGCGGGGGCCGATATGGCTCCATTCGTCCAGGAAGCCTTCCAGTTTATAGGCATACTGGTTCTTGTCACTAGAGGTGAAGTTGAGGGCCGTGAACTCGAGGGAGAAAAGCTGGCTTTGATTATAAGTCAGCGTGAGTTTATCCAGTTCGCTGATGGGCCGGGTAAGGGGAGAGCCCTCTTCTCCCGCCTGCACATACTGATCCAGTATTTTCAGGCCGGTAATTTCGATCGCCGGAGCATAGGGGTTGTCTTTGATCTCCCGGGGGTCGAAATAGTTATAGCCTTTTATACCGCCGAAGTACAACTTTCCATCACTGCTTTTCATACCGGCATTATAGGAGAACTGATTGCTCTGCAAGCCATCCTTCTTACAGTAATTGCGGAAAATACCGGTTGTTTTTCCCCTTTCGGCCTGCAGCAGATGGCGGGGAGAGAAACGCGAGATTCCCTCATTGGTGCTCATCCAGAGATAGCCGGCATCATCTTCGAAAATGGTGTGCACCGAATTGCTGGGCAGGCCATCGGCGACGGTAAAGTTCCGTACCTGCCGTTTATCCAGGCCCAGGGCGAACAGGCCTCCACCCTCAGTGCCGATCCACAGAACGCGATCCTCCCCTTCGTAGAAGGCGCGGGTATCAAAGGCCTGCAAAACCCGCCCCGCAGAGCCTTCGAGCTGGCTAAGCTTTTGACGGTGAGGGTCATAGATCCGCACGCCCTTGCCGCCTACCCATACCTTTCCATCACGGCCTTCGTAGAGTTCCGTTACCCGTTCCAGATAAATCCCGCCGGCGCCGTTTTCCGTATCGACATGCTGAAAACGCCCCGTTTGCGGGTCCAGGATATCCAATCCTCCCAGTGTGCCGATGCAGAGGCGCCTGGTTTGGTCTTCGAGTATGGCCCAGACATTGTCATTGCGAATGCTGCCGGGGTCAGCAGGATCGGAAATATAGGTGGCCGTGATCCCTTTCCCGGGCTCATAACGCTGCAGGCCTCCGGTATAGGTGCCGATCCAGGCCCACTGACGGCTGTCTTCGTACAGGGCAGCGATGACGTTGCTGCTCAGGCTGTTCGCCTGGCCTTCTTCCTGTTTCAGGTAATAAAAGCGCTGCGTTTCCGGATCAAAGCGGTTCAGGCCGCCTCCATCGGTGCCGACCCAGATGTTCTGCTGATGGTCTTCCAGGAAGCACAGCACCGAGTGGTGGCTCAGGCCCTTCCCCGGCTGGTGGTCTACCCCGACAAAATAAAACTTCTTGTGGTTGCGGTTGTAAATACTGATCCCTCCATCGAAGGTTCCTGCCCAGAGGATGCCTTCATTGTCTTTGTAGAGGGTATAAACGGCATTGCTGGCCAGCGAATGCGGGTCATTCACTTGATGCCCCAAATGGAAGAAGGGCCTCAGCTCAGAGGTGAGGATGGAAATACCACCTCCATCACTCGCCATCCAGATATTGCCCTGGCCATCCTCTATGATGTCCTTTACAATATCCCCCTTTTCCGGTTTGAAGTGATGAAGCAGCCCACGATCCTGGCCCAGCAGGTAGGCGCCGTCGCCCTGGGTGCCCACCCAAAGGCGGCCCTGGCGGTCTTCATACAATTTCTTGGCATAATTGCTTTTTTGCAAAGCATCAACAACTGTAAAAGCTTCCGGCTCCCGGCTGCCCGGCCGCAGGCGAAACAGGCCATTGGCACTCGTCGCAATCCAAAGGTCTCCCCGGCTGTCTTCCAGCAGGGACGATACATCTACCGGCGCCTGTACGCCCGGAAGGGCCGCTGAAACGAAAGCCTCGCTGCCCTTCTGTTTCAGATACAGGCCCCCTTCCATGGCTCCCACCCATAGGCGGCCCTCACTGTCTTCATAAATCGCACGGATGAAACCACTCTTGAGCCTCTTTCCGTCCGCGGGGCGGTGCAGGCGCCGCCGGAACTGGCCTGTGGTGCGGTCGTAAACATTGAGGCCATCCCTGGTGCCCACCCAGAGCCTGCCGTCCTGGCTTTCCAGGAGCGTATAGACTTTATTGTCGCTCAGGGAGTACTCGTCATTCTTGTCGTTGCGAAACACTGTGAACTGGTAGCCATCATAGCGGTTCAGCCCGTCGTTGGTGCCTATCCAGAGATAGCCACGGCTGTCTTTCAGAATGCAGTTTACCGTATTCTGAGACAGGCCGTCCTCTACATTGAGCTGGTCAAAACGAAGGGGTTGCCCGGTGAGGCCGGAGAGAAAAAACAGGAGTGCACCGGATAGGAGAATAGCCTTGCCCATTTGCTTTTTGTTTATTTACAGCGGCCGCTTGCGATTGGAAAGAGAATTAGTGCATTAATTTGGAAAAAGCCTTTTTAAAGTTAATAAAGTTTTGTGCACCAGGAAAGAGATACCAAAATCTTTTTCATAAAAAAAGCCCTCCCCGAGAAAGAGTCTCCGGTAGGGCTTTGTAACCGGGTGGCATGAGCCAGATGCCAGACACCAGTGTTTTTAAGGGTTGGTAATCAGTTCGGTGTATTTGTTTACTTATTCCTGATGCAACGCACGCTTAAGCCGCTGTTCTTCACCACATGCCCTTGCCCCAGCAGCGGGAAATTATTGATCAGCCGGTAGAAGGCCCTGCCTTCCGCCTGTTCGGTGGCCGTCCAGAAGACGGCAATGTCTCCTTCAAAGACCGGGTAACCCCAGTTGCCGGCATTCAGGGCATCGAAGCCGGAGGGGCTGTCGGGGCCCCGCAACTTGTTCGGCACATTGGTGCCGGAGCCGCCGTTACCGTCAACAGAGAGATAGGCATTCAATGCTTCCCACTCTTCCTTGGTGGGCACATGCCATTCGCAAGGGCAGATGCCCTGCACCTCCTCTTCGCCGGAAGCCGATTCCGCACTATTCATCATGGCCTCCCAGCTGTAGTGCGCACCCAGGTTTTTGGTGCAGTTCAGGCCCATGCAGAAGCGCCCCTCGATGGCCTTTGCGGGTTCGTTCGGAAGATTGGCAGTGCGCAGGTTTTCCGCCAGCCAGCACTGCCCGCCGATCTGTACCGTAGGGTATTTGTTGCCGTTTACATCCGTGATGCTGTCTCGGCCACAAACGAATTCAGGTTGCGCCACTTCTACTGAATCGACAGTGACAATAGCGGGCTCTCCGGCATCGGTAACGGTCACGCTGTACCACCCGGCAACCAGCCCCTTGAGCTGCGTCCCTTCCTCTTCATTGTTCCACAGGGCGGCATAGGGCGCCGTGCCGCCGGAAATGCTCAGGCTGATCTCGCCATCCTCGCCGCCGTACCAGCTGGCGTCCTTCACAGTAAAGCTCAGCCCCAGCGGGGTAGCTTCGGGCTGCCCGACAATGACGGTGAGGGAAGCTACTGCCGACTCGCTGTCGATCACCTGCAGGGTATAGGTTCCGGCGGGCAGGCCGCTGAGGTTCTGCTCTTTGCTGCCATTGCTCCAGAAATACTGATACGGAGGCTGCCCTCCTTCAACGGCCACGCTTATGGCCCCATCACTGGCGCCGTAGGCACTGGCCTGCGTCACCTCCGCAGAGACCTGCAGGAAAGGAATGTCGATCCCTTCTTCCTGGCAGGCCTGCAGGAGGAGGAAGAGTGCGCTTAAGGCTATGGTAATTCGCGCTAATAGTTTCATGGTTGTTTTTTTTTGAATTGAAGGCGACACCTCTTGCTGGAGACCGGCCTCGGTCGGAGGCGTCACCTTGCGTCACTTTCTAGTGCAGTCGGCAGTAAATAGTTGACAGTCGGCAGTCGAAATAATCAACGGGTTATCAATCTATTATAACACCAACTACCTGTCAATTAATTAACTCCCAAAGCACTAGCCTTCTTTAAAGTCCAACTCTGACTGCGGCAGCTTCCAGTAAAAGTTCGGATAAGGGTATTCGATCTCCGGCACCTCCCGGTCGCCCGGAGGAATGGGCAGGCGAAGGCTCTGCAGGTAAAGCAGGCGGTCTCCTTCGAAGGCCAGTTCCTTGATGCGTTCGTTGTGTATATCTCCTTCCGTGACTACCGACAGCGGTTCCAGGCCAGCACGTGCCCGCACGAGGTTCAGGTCTTCCGCCGCCCCCGCCACATCGCCTTTCCGGAAGCGGATGATGGCCCGTGTCAGGTACATCTCCGCCAGGCGGATGATGGGGATGTTGGAGCGCTGGCCGTCCTGCGCACGGTAGTATTTATCGCCCCAGACGTGAGGGTCTTTGATGTGGGGGTACTGCATTTCGTACTCCGTGGGGTCGGCATTGTTATTGCCGGGGTTGCCCTCTATGCGCCAGAACAGCTGCTGGTAGCGCTTGTCGCGCTGGGCTTCTTCGGTTTCTTCCAGGTTTTCATCCATCCAGCCTATTTGCTGCAGGATGGCGTGTGACATGGGGAACTGATTCCAGGTGCAGCGTTTGTGGTAATCTCCCCGCCCTCCGTTGGTAGCGCGGTAATCGCTCCAGTTCATGCTGGTGGGCACCTTATTGGCGCGCACGATCTCCGGGTCGTGGTTGTTGGTGGCCCAGATGACCTCGCGGCCATCCTCGGCATAGTCCTTATTGAAAGCCTCGATGGGGCCTTCCGTCAGGGCGAAGGGCCCGCTGATCACGTAGTCCAGTTCTGCCAGGGCCTTATCCCAGTCGCCGAGGTGGAAATACACCCGCGCCAGCATGCCGGCGGCAGCGTAGCGGGTGGCGCGCCCCTGTACATAGGAAGGATGGTGCAGGCCGTCAATGTAAGCTTCCGGAAGCAGTTCCTTAGCCTGCAGCAGGTCGCTGAGTATTTGCTCGTAGATGACGTCTGTGGTAACGTAATCCGCCTTATTGGCGGCCTCTGCCGAAAGCGGAGTTTCCAGGCGCAGGGGGAGGATCTCCTCCGTAGTGAAATTCGGCGCCCCGGGAACCGGAGCATGGCGGACGGCCATGTAAAAATAGGCATACGCCCGCATGAAGAGCATTTCTCCCTGTATGCGGGCCAGGTTCTCCAGCTCATCCTTAGAGGGGTTCGGATAGGGCCGGTAGTCGTTTTCCTTCAGGAAGTCCAGCACGGCATTGGCATGAGTAACGCATTTATACCCCAGAGAAAAGCCGCTATTGGCCTTTGACATTTCCACCTCTGTAGTACGGTGGTACATCTCCTCGAAGGGAATATCCGCAGAGGTATTAGGCAGTAAGAACACCTCATCTGACATACACTCGAAGATCAGGCGGTCATCCCCGAAGAAATTGCTCCAGGAAGAGGTGAACGCAAAGTTATAGGGGGTAACCACGCCCCGCTCCAGCTCATTCATATTGAGCCAGGGAAATTCCGGCGGGTTGGTGAGCTCAAAGAACTCATCGTCATTGCAGGCATGCGTGATCAGCAACAAGCTGATGAAAAACAGGTATTTTGGTATCCTGGCCATGTTGGTGAATTTAAAATTTCAGGGATAAGCCTCCTGCCCAGATCTCCAGCGGGGGTAACACCCCGCCTCCGGATTCCGGGTCCCAGCCGTCATAATGTGGCGCCCAGGTTAATATATTGGTACCCGTCACATAAACGCGCAGGTTCTGAATCTGCCAGCGCCGCGTCAGCTCCGCCGGGAAGGTATAGCCCAGCTGCAGGTTGCGCAGGCGTACGTAATCGGCCCGGTAGAGGTATTTTGTCCAGTTGACGGTCTCGTTCTTGTAGTTGCCGCTGCTCTCCACCCAGTCCCCTTTTCCGGTTGGGGAATCCGGGTTCTCGATCTCGGGATCCCAGGACCAGGGGTAGGCGCCCTGCCAGCGTAGTTCCGGATACTTGGCGTCGGGATTTTCCGGTGTCCAGGTATTGCCGATCAGGTCTTTGCGCAACACGACCTGCCCGTACTGCACGTCGGTGGTGCGCTGTTCTTCGTAATCGTAGATGTAGTTGCCGGCGGAGAAACTGAGGAAGACAGAGAGGTCGAAGCCTTTGTAAGTAAAGGTATTGCTAAGGCCGCCGAATAAAGCAGGCACCGAGGTCTTATCCTCGTGAATAATGCGGTGGTTCTGCAAATTATTAAGGGTAGCAGGGATCTTACGGCCTGTTTTGATGGTCTCTCCGGTAGCTTCGAACTGGCCGATGTCGATCTCCCAGATCATATTGACGCCGCGCTCGGGGTCCACGCCGGCATCCTCCG
>CAYVVK010000222.1:0-5312 GCA_964454855.1 uncultured Phaeodactylibacter sp.
TACTGCCTACTGCCTACTGCCTACTGCCTACTGCCTACTGCCTACTGCCTACTGCAAACTGCAAACTGCAAACTGCCCCAACTGCCACTGCCCACAGTGACATATCTCAGTGCATTTTCCCGCATAAGGGCTTATTATTGAGCAAAATAAAGCCCGATTCAGCATGAAAAAGCATGAGGAGTTAATGGAAATTCCATACCGGGAGTTTGTGGATGTGTTTGAGACTTTCGGCCTCCCGGAAATGCCCTATCGCTCCCGTATCAGTTTTGTTCCTTTGATCGAAGAATGGAAAAAGCAGGCCAACAGCAAGGACCCTTCACGTTCCTTTATGGCGAAAGAGATCATGCGCCGCCTGGAAAACTCGCCGCAGCTGTATGAGCCTATAGAAAATATGGATGTGCTTCGGGAACATCATGATGCGGTGGACCTGATGATCTCCGGCTTTTTCCCCTCGCTTATGGAAGAGGATGTTATAGGCGGGCTTTCTGCTCCTATGTATCAGCATCCTTTTTACCAGTCGTCCTCCATGATAGAACTGATGAGCGGGGAGGGCTATGAATTTTACCTTCCTCATGGTGCCGAAGAGATGTTCCCGCTCTTCGTGTCCGGTGCCGGGCATTTTATTCTTAAAGAGTGTTACGGGCATCCGCACATTCCTGCTCAGGTGCACCCTTTCTCCGCCAGGATAAAAGGTACGCCGCTGCAGCGGCACTTCCAGGTAAATGTGTGTATGGATTACGCGCGGGTAAAAGTACTGGGAGAACTGCCACCGCTCTCCGCAGAGGAGATCAAAGAACTTTTTGATCACATTGATGATGCCGGGCTGTGGCTGGAGAAGTTGCCGCTGGAGAAGTTCGAGTTTTACGGCATCATATATATAGGTATCACGGAAGTGACGGCTGCGGAGACGGTCTCTCAGCTAAAGCGCAGCCTGCTGGACCGCAATGCCCTATTGTCTAAAGACAAGTTTGAAGGGTTGCGCTCCCATCTCTGTTCTTTCTTCAAGAAACCAAACCTGGATTACGGCGTGGTCATCCTGGATTATCCGCCGACTGGCAAGGCCATGCGGCGCTATCGCCTCGGCCACGGCTTGCTGAGCCAGAAGTTTCCCGGCCTGTTATCCCGGAAACTGGGGAATTCCATTTACCGCCAGGCCTGCACCCAAGGGGAGACGGTTACTATTTTATCCCTCAGCAATTATCCTCACCGCACCCCACCTGAGGAAGGCCTGCTGGCTAAAGGCTATGAAAGCGTAAGTGTCACGCCCCTTTTCAACCAGAAAAAACAGATCATCGGCCTGTTGGAGCTGGCCTCCCCTGAAGCCGGGGCCTTTCACCATTCTAATGTGCTGGAAATTCAGGACATTGCCGCCCTGTTCGGTATTGCCGTAGAACGCAGCCGTGAGGAGATCGATAATAAGATCGACGCCATCATCCGCAATGAGTACACTTCGCTGCATCCCAGCCTGGAATGGCGTTTCGAGGAAAATGCCTACCTGTTGTTCGAACAACGGGAACGGGGTGCTGAGAAAACAGACCTGCCTCCCATCGTATTTAAAGATGTATATCCGCTCTATGGCCAGGCAGATATTGTAGGCTCTTCTTCGGTACGCAACAAGGCAATCCAGACTGACCTGATCGATAACCTGTACCAGGCCAAAAAGGTGCTCGACATCGCCAATACCCACTGCACTTTTCCCCTCGTCGGCCAGGTACTTTCGGAGATTGACGCTTATATGCTGGATATAAAGAACAGCATCACCTCAAGTAATGAATATCTGGCCATAGAATTCATCAACCGGGAGGCCCATCCACTGTTCAAAGAGCTGCGGCATAAGAGCCCGGAAACGGAAGAGGCCATAAAGGATTACTTCAGCTACCTGGACGGCAGCCTGGGCATCGTCTACCGCATGCGTAAAGATTACGAAGACAGCGTGGCGGCCATCAACAGCGCCATCTCCGAGTATCTGGAAGAAGAGCAAAAAAGCGCCCAGCTGATGATCCCCCACTTTTATGAAAAGTATCAGACGGACGGTATTGCCTACAATATTTATGCCGGCAAGTCCATACTGAAAGAGGGCAACTTCAGCCGCGTCCATCTGTCCAACCTGCGTTTGTGGCAGCTGATTATCATGTGCAAGATCACCCGAAGGGTGGATGGCCTGCAGAAAAAACTGCCCATACCGCTTACTACGGCACAGCTCATCCTGGTGCACAGCGCCCCCTTGTCCATCCGCTTTCGCATGGACGAAAAGCGCTTTGACGTGGACGGCACCTACAACGCCCGTTACGAGATCGTCAAAAAGCGGATCGACAAGGCCTATGTCAACGGCAAGAAGGAGCGGCTGACGCTCAGCGGAAAGATCGCCATTGCCTACCAGCATGAGGAAGACCGGCAGGAGTATCTTAAATATCTGAGGTACCTGCAGGAAGAGGGCTACATAAAAGGAGAGATCGAAGAGCTGGAACTGAACAAAATGCAGGGCATACAGGGTTTGAAGGCGCTTAGAGTAGAGGTAGTGGTTTAAGCGCTTACCGGCGGTACAGGATCACCTTTATGCCTCCCTGTTTAAAGGCCTTGACCACCTGCCATTCTTCCCGCAGCCGGCGGATCTCCTCGTCTGTGAAATCGTTCATCACATTGGAATAGAAAATGTAGGAGTCGAAGGCAAGGTCCTTCGGGTGCATGCCCCGGAGGTTATCCGAAAGGTTCTTGAACTTCTGCGGGCCGATCTCCGGAAAGGCTGTTCCCACTTCTTCCATAGAAATATTTTCCTTCTCCATATAGTCAAACATAGCCTCCTTAAGCGAATAGTAGGGGAGGTGGGCTAAGGTGGAATCCCAGCCCTGCGAGACGGTATCGGGATATACCCAGAGGTTGCCGGAGAGCAGGCCGGCGAGGACCACACCGAAGAGCAGCTGCCGCACGCGGTCTGTCAGGGGAGTGTGGCAAAGTGCGGTATAAAATAACAGGGTAATGGATAGGAATACCGGCAACAGGTAGCGATGCCCCTGCAGGCCCCGGTACAGTAAAAAGGTAATGCTGAGCAGAGGCAGGGCCAGCAGCAACAGCCAAAGCGCCCGCCGGGTGGACGGATGGTTGAGCAGCGTGCCTGTCTTCCACCGCTGAAAAAGGAGCCAGCCCAGCCCCAGCCAGACGAACAGGCGCCCGAAATCCAGGAGCCGCCAGCCCAGCACAGCAATATTTTTGAAAAAGCCCGCCGGGCCTACCCGCTCGAAACTGGGCGCCCAGGGCATGGCCTCGTGATAGCCGATCCAGCCTTTCTCCTGATGGTGATAGGCCAGAAAGGCAGCCGCTAATATGGCGGCAGGAAGGTAGGGCAGGGCCTTTTTGACGGGAAAAAACCAGTGCTTTTCCCAGTAGGCGGCCAGCTCGAAGAAGTAGAGTACGGCCACCACCATCATGCCGCGCGTGCTGATCACTGCCAGTGCTATGGAGCCCAGTATCCGGGCGCCGGCATGCCGGTAAAGAATGCCGTAGAGCACGAGCAGAAAAAAACAAACCAGCGGGATGTCAGGGCTTACCAGCACGGCCTGGCCGGCAAAAACCGGGCCGGCCAGTACCAGGAGCACCAGCATCCAGCTGTTCCGGTAACTTCCGAAATGATCCCCGATGGCGAATAACAGCCAGATGATGCCCATCAGGAAGGGCAGCATGGCCATGTGGCTGGCCAGCAGGCTCTTTCCGAAGAGCATCCATACCAGGGCCAGGTACATGCCAAAGGCAGGCGGATGGCCGCTGTCGATCTCATCGGGTAGCAGGATCTGCCGGAAGCCGTTCTCATAGTACCAGTGGGCATGCTTGGAACCCAGCTGTATGGTATCCCAGAAAAAGGGATGCTCCCTTACCAGAAACAGGGCGAGGGCGGCGCACAGCCACAGAGCCCATATCAGGATGTCGCGCTGGGAAAAAGGCATGGCGCTATTTATCGAGTTCATACTTATGCTGCATGCAGGCCCTGACAAAGGCCACGAACAGCGGATGCGGGTTTTCCACCGTACTCTTCAATTCGGGATGAAATTGCACGCCGACGAACCAGGGGTGGTCTTTGAGCTCAATGATCTCCACCAGGCCCGAATCCGGATTGATGCCCGAGGGGATCATGCCGGCCTTGTCCATGGCTTGCTGGTACTGGTTGTTAAATTCATAACGGTGGCGGTGCCGTTCGCTAATCTTGATGTGGCCATAAGCTGCGCTGGCCTTGGTGCGCCGGCGAATATCGCAGGTATAGGCACCCAGCCGCATGGTACCCCCTTTTTTGGTGATCTTCTTCTGCTCGGGCATCAGGTCGATGACCGGCTCGGAAGTATTGGGGTTCATTTCGGTGGAAGCCGCATCGGACAGGCCCATCACATTGCGGGCAAATTCCACCACCGCACACTGCATGCCCAGGCAGATGCCGAAGAAGGGCACCTTGTGTTCCCGCACGTAGCGGATGGCCTTTATCTTGCCCTCAATGCCGCGTTCGCCAAAACCAGGCGCTACGAGTATGCCGTCCAGGCTGTCCAGCTTTTTGCACACCTCTTCAAAATCACTTTCCAGTTGTTCGGAATGCACCGGCACTACCCGCACATGGCACTCGTTGATGGCGCCGGCATGTACGAAGGACTCGTGGATGGATTTATAGGCGTCCTGCAGCTCGTTGTATTTGCCCACCAGCCCGATAGAAACTTTATAGGTGGGGTTTTTCAGGCGCCCCAGAAATTCCTTCCACGCACGAAGTTCCGGTTCCCGCCGGTCTTTCAGGCGCAATTTGGTGATGGCAACCGTATCGAGTTTTTCCCGAAGCATCAGCAGCGGCACATCGTAGATGCTCTCTGCATCCAGGGCCTCGATCACAGAGCTCACATCCACATTGCAGAACAGGGCCAGCTTGCGGCGAATATCCATGCCGATGGAATACTCGGTGCGGCAGACCAGAATGTCGGGCTGTATGCCCGTGTTGAGTAATTCCTTGACGGAATGCTGGGTTGGTTTGGTCTTGAGCTCTTTGGCGGCTTTGAGGTAAGGGATGAGCGTAAGGTGGATCACCAGGCAGTTGTCTATGCCGAGCTCCCAGCGCAGCTGGCGAAGGGCTTCCAGGTAGGGCAGCGACTCGATGTCGCCCACCGTGCCCCCCAGTTCGGTGATGACGATGTCATAATCGTTGGAGTTGCCCAGCAACTGCACCCGCCGCTTGATCTCATCGGTGATGTGCGGGATCACCTGCACGGTTTTCCCCAGGTAATCGCCCGCACGTTCTTTCTGTATGACGGTTTGGTAGATCCGGCCCGTAGTGACGTTGTTGGCCT
>CAYVVK010000222.1:5322-9591 GCA_964454855.1 uncultured Phaeodactylibacter sp.
GCGAGGTGGGCGTATTGAGAAAGCGCTCATAGTGGCCCAGGTCGAGGTCGGTCTCGGCACCGTCGTCGGTGACGTAGCATTCCCCATGTTCATAGGGGTTCAGGGTGCCGGGGTCGACATTGATGTAGGGATCGAACTTTTGAATGGTGACGGAGAAGCCCCTGGCTTGCAGCAGTTTGGCCAGAGAGGCGGAAATGATGCCCTTGCCCAGTGATGAAGTGACGCCTCCCGTAACAAAGATGTATTTGGTCATGTGCTCTTGTTTGCAGTTTGCCCCCGGCTTCCCGGCGGCTTTTCACTATTGCTTGTTACGGGATACAAAGATACGAATTGAAATTG
The DNA here is from genome assembly GCA_964454855.1 of uncultured Phaeodactylibacter sp. Classification (GTDB taxonomy): domain Bacteria; phylum Bacteroidota; class Bacteroidia; order Chitinophagales; family Saprospiraceae; genus CAYVVK01. The sequence continues at coordinate 5,662 of CAYVVK010000222.1, forward strand.
GGAATCAGGGCTCGTTATTGCCCTTTATGGCTTTGAAGGGTAAGAAAAATATTACGTTTATATTTAATCCCTTGAATATGAAAAGGCCGGGCCCATGGCTCCCCTGAAGAAAAGGGGGAGGACAGGCTCCGGCGATCCTGCCGATCATGGCATAAATGGCTTCTATCCGGGCCGGCAGGCTCAACGCAGTACTATTCTGCGGGCGGCCAGCTTTGAGCCCTGCCTGAACTTCAGCAGATAGATGCCACTATCGCATCCGGAGAGGTTCAGCTTCCAATTATTTGGCCCTGGCTGCACAGCTAAGGTTTCCTCGGAATGGAGCTTGCCACTCAGGCCATAGACGGAGACCCTGAGGGTGCCCGGGGAGGCACTTTGATAACTGGCCCTTACCCTTTCCGGCGGGCCCGGATTTGGAAATACAGATATCCGGCCGGAGAACTCCTCATTTGCCCTAATGGCCGAAGAGAGGCTGGTGGAACGTTCATAGCTGAAACCGCCGCCGCCACCGGCAGTCCAGGAAAGGAACTTCAGGTTGATGTAAATATCCTCCTCGATCAGATGAAGGACCATGTCTCTGTTGACCATTTCCGGCGGGTTATTATTCACGGTGGTTTGCCAGTTATCGAATGTCAGGTTCGAAAGTTCCTCAGTAGTGCCAAAGGCCCATTCCGTGCCTTCGGGGCTGCTGTTCACCGTGTAGCCGTCCTCTGTCTTGATGTTATAAATGCCCATGGTCGTCCCCCGGGTGATCCACACATTGTCGGTGATCCGGTCCTGGTTTTCTTCCAGGGCAGGGTCGGCATTATCGGGTTTGGAGAAAGTTATTTTCGGCCCTTCCCAGATGGCCTGGGCGTACATAGGGCAGGTGAGAATAAAGAAAAGAAGGAAGGAGGTAAGTTTTCTAATCATAATGTATTCATTTGATTCAGTAATGTTTCTTTGCTGGAGGTAGCGTTGTTATGATTTGTTCCTATATACAGGAGAAATGAATAAAGGGTTGCTTAAGATGAATAGAGAAAAGGTAACCTCTTGTTCGCTGAATGGCTCTTTTTTGTTCGTGAAGGGGAAGAATGGAAGCCGGAACGGGCGCTGGCTCCGGACGGCAATTTTCCATTCAACCCGAGAAGCCTGATGCACGGGCTATCCCACTGCCGCCCGAATAAAAAATGCCACAAGACAAACCGGGCCGGTATGCGTTGGCATCCGGCCCGATAACAAAGGGAGGTTTCGAAGATAGATTACGCCGGTTTACCCGGCAAAATGCTGTATCACCAGCACCAGCCCTGTTACCAGAGCGATGCAGAGGATACACACCAGGATGAATTTCAGTACTTTGGAATTCATAAGGCAAAGATAAGGTGGCTTACTGCTTATTCAAGATGATCAACGTCATTCCCTTGCCAGAGTTATATCAACAGTCAGTGTTTTAACACTGTTTTTACGGCCGTGCCGGCGCCGCTCTGCAGCACGAGGAAATAGGTGCCGGGGCTCAGCTGCTCCAGGCCTTTTACATCGAAACTGCTTTCCCGGGCAGGGAGCTGTTCTTCGAAGAGCGGCCGGATCAGTACGCCCCGCTGGTCGTAGAGTGCGGCTTTTATCCTGGCGCTTTCCCGGAGGCTGATGTCCAGGCGGAAAGCTTCTCTCGCCGGATTTGGGAAAATGCTCCAGCCGGCCAGGCTGCTGATCTCGCGTACGGCCGTAGTGGGGAAGGCGATGTCAGTGAAGTTGGTGTTGTGGATAAACTCCCGGTCCTCTTCCTCCATCGTAGCCTTGTCGATGATGCGGATCTCAAAAAGCTGCCCCACATGTGGGGTCATGCCTGTGAGGTTGAGCACGACCTCCTGGGCCGTGGCGGGCAGCTGTGCCATAAGAGCAACAGCAACGAATAGTAAAGTGCACTTTTTCATAGTCACAATTTTGGTGATTGAATGTTGGACATACCAAAAACTTCTCATCCGGGATCACCGGATGGGCAACCAATGGCTCTTGCTTTGTAAGTTGGCGGAGTTCCGAATGAAGAAGATTTGCTGTCCTTCGGCTTCCGGAATTCCTATTTTTTTGAATGCAGCATCAGCCGGACATCCAAACCAATGCTGTAGATCTTCAACTGGCCGTGGCCAATGCCGCTCATCGGAATCTGCAGATAAGGAGCGCCCTGTAGGGCCAGCCGCCCATCACCGAGCATTATCTGATAACCGGCTGCCAGATGAAGGATGCTGAACCAGTGCTGGTTCTCATTTTTTGTGCCCCACCAGCGGATCAGTCCCGGGGCGGGTTGCTCGTAGTCATACCAGTATTCTTCTGTCAGCATAAAATAGGTGCTCAGCCCGGCGGTGGCGAACAGGCCGGGCTGCCGGTAATCCCGAAAGTAATACTTGAGCAGCAATGGTGCCTCCAGCACGGTGCATTCTCCCCAGGTAGCACTAGGAACAACCATATCCGTCCAGAATCCATAGGGCGCTTTGTAATCTTCTCCCTCTGCATCGTACCTCATGAATAAGTAATTGGCCCCAAGGCCCAGGCTGAGGCGGCCGGCGTGCTGATACTCGAGAAAAGCCCCCGCCTTCCATCCCGACCTTGAGAATTGGCCAAAGCCGGAGGCATGCCGATTGCCTGCAACCATCAGGCCGAAGGCCAGGCGGCTGCCAGAAGCTCCCGGTTTTATCGGTGGTGTCCGCCGGGCCCATTCGGGCGGGCGGATCACCTCATCCCGCAAGGGTAGAGCCAGGCCGGCGGGATAAAGGGTGGGCAGGTGGGTTGATGTTGTGATTAAATCAGTTGGAAGAACTGCCCTGCCTTCTGTTTTGCCGGCCTGCTCTTCGCCTTGTTTACCAGACGGCACGGCCAGGAATGTCTTCGCCGTATCCGGTATGTCTTGTGTATTTATGCCTGTTGCTGCTTCGGGTTCTCCGCCAAGCGGCATTTTTCCTTCGGGCTGACCCGGCCCGGGTGGTGGCAATGGCCGGGCGGTGTCCGAAGGTTTCGTTGCGGTGTCCGGATCACCAGCAAGCGAGGCGGGAGGTAGAGCTGCCTCCTCTTTCTCCCCGATCAGAGGAGCCATGTCCTGCACCACAGCCTCGCCGGCGGTGGTTTGCCGCTCCTCCGAAGAGGGCTCCTCCCTCAAAAAAAATACAAGGGCGAGGCCAAGGAGAAGCAAGAAGGCTGCCACACCCCCTATCCACCACAGGAGGGCCCGGCGGCGGCGGCTCCGCTCGAGCATGGCGGCCATCTGCTCCCAGGCCGCCGGATTGTACTCGAAGTCGTACTGTTCCGAGCCCTGCCGGAACAGCCGGTCCAGTTCCTCCTGTGAAAATTCAGGCATAGCGGGTATTTAGGTTCTTAAGGATCATCTCTCTTAATTTGCTCCTGGCCTTCGACAGATTGGACTTGGAGGTACCGATGCTGATGCCCAGCGTATTTGCGATCTCTTCATGAGTAAAGCCGTCGATCACATGCATATTGAATACGGTGCGGTAGGCTGTCGACAGCGACTGCACCATGGCCATGAGTTCCTGATAAGCGATGCGGCTTAGAATATCTTCTCCAGCGGGGATTTTATTAGCGTCGTCCATCTGTAATTCTATTTTGAATTTTTTCTGCCGCCGGATGTGGTTGATGGCCGTGTTGACCACAATACGCCGGAACCAGGGCTTAAAGGGTTTTTCCCGGTCAAATTTCTTAATGTGGCGAAACACCTTCATAAAGGCGTCATTGAGGATCTGGATGGCCTCATCTTCGTCTTCCCCGTACCGTATCGTAATGCTCATGCCATAGGCGTAAAAGAGCTGATACAACTCCTGCTGGCTGTCGCGCTTTCGTTTGCGGCAGCCCTGAAGGATCTTCGGTAATCGGGATGCGGCATCAGGGTGCATCAGGTGCAGTAGTTTGCCTCCCTATACAGGAGGAATGAAAAAAGGGTTGCCTGAGGGG
>CAYVVK010000223.1:0-9563 GCA_964454855.1 uncultured Phaeodactylibacter sp.
GGTTAAGGCCGCTGACTACACAGCTACCAAGAAGATGGTTATCATCGAGTAACCAATTCTAAATAGATAGGAGTGGCTCCTGGATGGGGCCACTCCATCTTTTTTTACAGAAGGCGCAAATAATGAACGGGTTAGCTTCCCTTTCTACACATTTTTTGCTACCTTGTTGCCTAAGAATATTAATCCCATGATCCCATGACACACATCACTTACACTGTAAGGGTCTGCCTATCAGTTGCGCTACTACTATTTTTGCCCACCTTTTTACAAGCGCAAGTCACTGTTTCCGCAACCGACCACGTCGTTCAACCTGAAGAAGTATTTACCGTTGATATCAAGGTAAAAGGCTTCACTGATATTCTCGCCAGCCAGTTTATTGTTTCCTGGGACCCCCAGGCTTTCGAGTTTAGGAATGCCGAGAATATCAATGAGGCCATTGCTGATTACGAGTTCGAACACTTCGGCTTCGATTCGGCCAATGAAGGCCGCCTGAGGTTTATGTGGGGCGACCTGTCCATTCAGGGCGTTTCCATCGAGGACGACAGCACGCTCTTTTCTATAGAGCTGAAGGCCATTCAGGAGGAGCGTGCCGAATTCAGGATCGGTTTTCCAACCGATGACCTTTTTACCCAACCAGAGATCGCGGACATCAACGAGAACATTCTGGATATAGAATTCGTCGAGGGCACCGTCACAATAGATGGCATCAGTAATGTACTGGCCCGCAACGCCTCCAAAACCCTGAAGATCCATTCCACTCCTAATCCTTTCCATGAAAAAACACAGGTGGAGATCGAATTTTTTCGCCCGACATCCGCCCGCATCACTATTTATGATCCGAAAGGGGCGGCTCTTTATCAAGAGTCTGCAAATTTCCAGAGTGGCCATCACGCCCTTAATTTTTCACAAGACATTTTTACCCAGCCGGGAGTCTACCTCGTGAAGGTGGAATCTGACGGTTTTTTAATTACACATAAAATGATTGCAATATAGCCTAGCTTTATTCATTCGTTAACATCATCCCAAATTCCGAGCACGATGGATAAAAAATTTACAAGCCTGATTATCGGGTTGCTCTGCTGTGTATGGCAGCTGTCAGCCCAACAAACGCCCACCTTTTCCATTACTCCACACACGACAAATGCCGAAGTGGGCGATGTCATAGAGTTTAGCGTGGAGGTGAGCAATTTCTCTAATATCGCCACTTTCCAGTATGGCATCAACTGGGACCCTGCCGTCCTGGAGTTCATAGAGATCACCAGCATTAATACAGATGCCAGCACTGGCTTTCCCGGCCTGTCCAACCCGGCTAACGGCAACGGCACTTTCAGTGTCCCGGGGGGTAATGTCCCGGCGGGCCAGCTGGGTGTCGCCTGGTTTAACCCCAGCTTTACCGGCCTGACCCGGGCAGATGGTACGGTGATTTTCACCTTTACTGTGCGTGCCAAATCCGGAGGAAGTACGGACCTGGTGTTTGCCGCAGCCCCGCTGCCCAAGATCGAGGTGCTCACCGGCGATTTCGTCGATGTAGGCTTGATGCAGGATGAACAGGGCACCACCGTAACCGTAGCAGGTGGCTCGGTGCCAGAGGTCAGCTTTTCCATCGGCAGCGGCACCATACTGGAGGGCGAACAACAATGCATAAATGTATCGGTATCGGGATTTGCCAATATTGCCAGCGCACAACTGAGCATTGATTATAATGCCACTATCCTTCAATTTGCATCGGTGCAGGGGATGAATCTCTCCGGCCTGGATCAGAGCAGCTTTGATACGTCCACTCCTGGCAAGGCCACGCTCAACTGGTCTTCGGCCAGTGGGGTGACGGTGGCCGACGGAACGGTGATTTTCCAACTGTGCTTCAACGGGCTACAGGCGGGCAGCAGTGCGCTGAGCTTCTCGGGTACTACCGTAGAGGACGGCAACGGAGGGAGTGTGAACTTCAACGGGCAAAATGGTTCAATAACCGTCAACCCCGTCAGTACAGGAGGGGATTTCCTGATAGATATTGAAGATAGGAATGTCCAGGACGGAGATCAGTTCTGCCTGAAGTTGACGGCACAGAACTTTAATGACGTGGTAGGGATGGCCTTCACGCTCAATTACGACCCCAGCCAGCTATCCTTTCAGAGCGTTACCAACCTAAATCCTGATATTCCCGGCTTTTCCGCTGCGGCTAATATCGGCACGCCCAATTCCGGCCTGAACCCGGGCTTTGTTACGGTCAACTATTTCAACCTGGACCTTTCCGGCGTCAACCTGCCCAACGGGGCTGTGCTCTTTGAAATATGCTTTACCGCCATAGGCAACGGCGCTACTGAGATCCAGTTCAGCAGTGATATCGCCCAGATCGAGGTGACGGACAGCAATCAGGAGATTATCCCTTTCAACGGCAATCCCGGTAATGTCAATATCGAGGGAGACGGGCCGCCCCCGCCGCCGCCGCCCACCGATGATTTCCGCCTCACTATAGAAGACATCGACATTGACCCCAATGATCAATTCTGCGTGAAAGTCACTGCCGACAATTTCACCGATGTGGTCGGCATGCAGTTCACCATAAATTATGACCCTGGCTTGCTTTCTTTCGACCAGGCCACCAACCTGAACCCTGACGTGCCCATGTTTTCGGTAGCGGCCAATATCGGCACGCCCAATTCCGGCCTGAACCCGGGCTTTGTTACGGTCAACTATTTCAATCAGGACCTCACCGGGGTCAGCCTGCCCAACGGAGCGGTGCTCTTCGAGCTTTGCTTCACGGAAATTGGCGGTTCGGGCGCCGAGTCTGATATTGTCTTTTCCGGAGATATTGCCCAGATCGAGATCTCGGACAGCAACGAAGACATCATTCCCTTCACCAGCGAGGAAGGTACGGTGAGCGTTTCCGGTATCTTTCAGGGGTTTCGCCTCACCATTGAAGACCGCAATGTGGCGCCTGCCGAAGAGTTTTGCCTGCAGGTCACTGCAGAAAATTTCACGGACATACTCAGCATGTCTTACACCATCAATTACGACCCCAATGAGATGGAGTTCATGCAGGTCAGCAACCTCAATCCCAACATCCCAGGCTTTACGGTAGATGGCAGCTTCGGAACGCCGAACAGCGGCCTGTCTCCCGGCTTCATCAGCCTGCTGTATTTCAATCTGGACCTCGAGCCGGTAAGCCTTCCCAACAATGCCGTACTCTTTGAGATTTGCTTCCGTGCCCGTGGATTGGAAGGCACCTGTTCGGACCTCTTCTTCTCCAGTGATGTGGCCACGATCGATGTGATCGATGGCAATGAACAGACGGTGGACTTCAACAGCCGCCGTGGTACAGTTTGCGTGGATAGCAGCATTCCGGGGCAAGTCAGCCTTACGGCAGGCAATGCTACCGTAGATCCCGACGATAACTTTTGTATTCCCGTGAGGGTTCGCAACTTCGACGATATTCAAAACATGTCTTTTACCGTTAGTTACGATCCGGGTAAACTGGAATTTGCCAACCTCGGCAGTATAAACGGGAATGTTCCCGGCCTGAGTGCCTCCATCTCCACCCCTGCTTCCGGAACGCCTTCGGGAGTAGTGACGGTAAACTGGAGCAGCCAGGCGGGAGTAACGCTGGCTGATAATACCGTGCTATTTGAATTGTGTTTCCGGGCCATTGGTACTGACGGCACCTGCTCGGATGTCTCCTTCAACGGAACCGTGGAGCCGGTGGAATTCAGGAATACCTCTGACGAGGTGCTGCCCTTTAATGCCGTAGAAGGAACGGTGTGTATCAATCCGGCTTTCGATGGCTTCCTGCTCACCATTCAGGATAAAATGGTGGAGCCTCTGGAGCAGTTCTGCGTTCCGGTCACGGTCTTGAACTTCGAGGATGTGGTCGGCCTGCAGTTCACCATCAACTACGACGCCAGCCAGCTGCAGTTCCAGCAGGCTACCAACCTGAACCCCAACCTTCCTCTCTTCACCGTAGAGAGCAATATCTCCGGCCCGCCGGAACTGCAGGATGGATTTATTACCATGGTCTGGTTCGAACAGTCTCTTCAACCTTTGGCCCTGCCCAATGGAGCGGTGCTCTTTGAACTGTGTTTTGCCGCTATTGGCGAAGACGGGCAGTCCTCTGACATTACTTTCTCCGGAGATGTCGCCCAGATCGAGATCTCGGACAGCAACCAGGAGATCATCCCCTTCAATGGGGAAGAAGGCACGATCACGATATCTTCGGTACAGCCTCCGGGTATCGGCAACGCAATGATAACCGATGTGGATTGCTTTGGCGGGGCTGACGGCGCCATCAGCATCACCGCCAATGGCGGTACGGGCGGCCCCTATTCCTACAACTGGAGTAATGGCGCCACCGGAAACCAGGTATCCGGCCTTGCTGCCGGTTCCTATTCCGTGACCGTCACCGACCAAAATTCACAACTGACGGCCACCGCTTCCTATACCGTATCTCAGCCCGGCTCGGCCATCACCATCGTGGGTAATACCGACCCTCCGAGTTGTGTAGGAGGTAGTAATGGTTCTTTAACCCTAAGCGCTACCGGTGGCACTCCGGGATATACCTACGACTGGGACAGCGGCCTGCAGGATGGACTGACTACCCATACTAACCTCTCAGCCGGCACCTATCGGGTGACGGTAACCGACTCTAAAGGCTGTACGGCGACGCGCTCGTTCAGCGTACCCGAGGGCACGGGCCAGATCAGCTTGTCTGCCGCAGTTGAAAATGTCTCCTGCCTGGGTTCCTCCGATGGCAGTATACAGCTTAACGTCGCCGGTGCCCAGGAACCGCTCAACTATTTGTGGAGCCCCAATGCGAACAGCTCGGGCGTCTCTGCTACCAACCTCGATGGCGGCCAGTATTCCGTAACGGTTATCGATGATATTGGCTGTACCGCTCAGCAGCAGTTCACCATAGACGAACCCCCTGCTGTGTTGCAGCTGTCCGATTTTACTGCCACACTCATCGATGATGGGGGAGATGGCAGCATCACGGCCAACGCCGGCGGTGGATATATGCCCTATTCCTACAGTTGGGAAGGGCCCAACGGCACTACTTTCGACAGCAGGCAGCTCAGTGGCCTGGACAATCCGGGCCAGTACTGTGTGACCGTGACCGATAATGGCGGCTGCACGGTGACCGGCTGCTATGAACTGGTTCGGCGCCTGAAGTTCGAAGAGGTCAGCATTACGGATGCCTGTTACGATGAGAACAACGGCGCCATTACCGTAAATGTCAGTGGAGGGAAGTCTCCTTACGGCTACGAGTGGAGCCAGGGTACTTCTTCCGGCCCTTCTTTGCCCAACATAGACGGAGGGATCTACTTCCTGACGGTAACGGATTCGGAGGGCGAGGAGATCACAGGTGAGTTTGAGGTTACCGAATCTCCCCAGTTCATCTTTGACTTCGGCTTTATGCCGGTTACCGAAAATGCCAGCAATACCAACGGGCAGATCGCCCTCAACGTGAGCGGCGGCATCGGAAACCTGCAATACGAATGGGACAATGGCGCCACTACTTCCACCGTCAGCAACCTGGGTACCGGCACTTATTGTGTAACCGTTACCGATGAGAACCAGTGTGCGAGCGACACCTGCTTCAATATCTTCTACGCCGCGCCCTTCATGCCTCCCGCCATTACGGCGGCGAGCACCAGTTGCTGGAACACGGAAGATGGGTCAGTGACCGTAGAGATACAGGGCGGCCTTCCTCCCTATACGATAAATATTACCGATGGCGCCGGCAATCAGTTGCCTCCCATAGTCACTTCCGATGACATCATTTCTCAGGATAACCTGCCTCCGGGCAGCACGCAGATCATCATTACGGATGATTTGGGAGAGACTCAGTCGGTGACGGTGCCCATTGAGAGCCCCAGTGAGATAAATTCTGCGCTGCAGCGCCTGCGCCACGACAATGAAGAGGACGGGTGCAGCGGGCGCATCGAACTGGCCATCAACGGCGGCACGCCGGGTTATACGGTCAGCTGGACCAATACTTCACAGACGGGCACGGTGCTCGAGAACCTCTGCGGAGATGATACCGTCTACCGGGCCACGATAACTGACGCCAATGGCTGCACCGTGGCCATGGATTCCTTCCAAATCAACACTTTCCGGGTGGATGTGGCCAACATCATCGATACGGAATGCCCGGACGATCCTACGGGAGCAGTACAGGTGGACGTATCCGGGGGCGAGCCGGGATATACTTTCATGTGGTTTAACAGTGCCGGCAACCTGATACTGGAGGCGGAAGACCTCACCGGCTTCAGGGCAGGCGACTACAAGCTCGTGGTCTCCGAACCCTCCGGCAATACGCTTACGGAGGAAGTGACGATCAGCTCTACTTCCACCCTGAGTGTAGCCCCGGAAATCACGACCAACTACAATGGTTTTGATGTGAGCTGTTACAACAGCAATGACGGCAGGATAAGGGCTAACGCCTCCGGCAGTGAAAATTACTCTTATGAATGGACCCGCAATGATGTCCTGCTTGGCACCGGCCCGGTACTGGAGCAGGCCGGCGCAGGAGAATACCAGCTTATGGTCATTGATGGCAGTGGGTGTACGTTCACCGAGCAGTTAATACTCGAAGCCCCGGACACTTTCCGCCTGCAGGCCAACATAGAAGACGCTTCCTGTACGGGCGGTAAGGATGGCAGTATCGCCCTTTCCCCCAGTGGCGGCGTGCAGGGCTTCAACTATTTCTACCAGTGGTCGAACGGCGCCTTCAGCAGCCGGATCAGCTTTCTGGCGCCCGGCGAATATGCGGTTAACGTGATGGATGCCAACAATTGTACGATCGATACCACCTTAACGGTGGCCAGCCCTAAGCCGCTGGATATCGCTTTCGAGACCGAGCCGGCCACCGATGGATGCAACGGCAGTGCGAAGGTGATCATCGACGGGGGGACGGAGCCCTTCCGTTTCAACTGGGCGAATGTCGATGGCGCCGGTAATGAAGATTTCCTGATCAACCTCTGCCCGGGCGAGTACTTCCTGCAGGTCACAGATGACAATGGCTGTACCTCAGAACTGGCCTCCGTGCAGGTAGATGACCGCCGCTTCCCCTGCCTGGAAGAGCGTGTGGTGATCACGCCCGACGGCAACGGCTCCAACGATGAGTTCCTGATCTTTTGTGTGGGAGACTTCCCGGATAACCACCTGGCGATCTACAACCGCTGGGGGCAGCTGGTATTCGAAGCCGACAACTATGACAATACCTGGGAAGGCACTACGGGCGATGGCCAGCCCCTGCCGGAAGGCCCCTACTACTACGTCCTGGAATACACTGACCCGGAGGGCAATCTCGTACAGCAGAAAGGCTCTATTACGATACTTCGTGGCGACGAATGACGGCCATGCCCGGCGCCTGCCGCACAGGGCGGGCGCCGGGCCTTCAATATTTTGAAAATCCATTAACCGGTTTGACATGAAAAAAATAATTTTACTCTTATCTTTTTTCGGCCTTTGCCAGCTGGCTTCTGCGCAGGATGAGGCTATATTTTCTCATTACAACATCATGCCTGTCCTGATCAACCCCAGTGCGGCGGGTTTCGGCGACATGCACCAGTTTCAGCTCAATGCACGGGCACAGTGGTCGGGCTTCGTCGATGCGCCGCAGACCTACTCTGCTCAGTACAACGGGCCGCTGGGGGATAATTTCGGCATTGGCCTGGGCGTACTTACCGAAACCGCCGCCCACATGATGCGCCTGCGGGCTCACCTCAATTACGCTTTTCGCTTTGAAGTAAGTGAGGCGGTCAAGCTCTCCGCAGGCTTTTCCACCGAATACCAGCAGGTCCGCCTGGATAACGGGGTAGCTGCCAGCACTTTCTTCCAGGAAGGCGACCGCATTATTGAGGATTTTATGGATGGCCGCGGGGTTTTTGATGCTTCTATAGGCGTCTTCAGCTCCTTCAATGAGAATACAAAGGTAGGCCTGGCCTTCACCAACCTCGTGCGTTCCCGCCTGTCGAACGTGTCCGGGCAGGGAAACAATGAACCTATACTGAAATACTACACATTTTACGCTGCACACAATTTCCTGGTGGAGGACCTCAACTTCACCCTGGAACCTTCTTTGATGGTGCGCAATGTGAGAGATGTGCCCTCGCAGGTAGATATTAACCTGAAAGCGAGCTTCCTGGACGAATCGCTGACCACCGGCCTTTCCTACCGCTCCCTCGGGGCATTGGGCCTGTTGCTGGGGACCAAGCTGTCCAACTTCGCTTTCTATTATTCCTACGACCTCTTCTTTCAGGACTTTCAGCAGTATAATGATGGTTCGCACGAAGTGACCGTCGTCCTGTCCTTTGGCCGCGACTACGGCAACCATCCTCCGGGAAAAAGATATTAAAGACAATTGGTTTTTGGGATCGCCTCTTTCCCTCTCTGGGGAGGAGGCTTTTTTATTCCGGGAAAGCGTTTTTTTTTCAACTACCCGGGGATTTTGTAACAATAGCCCTCTGAACACCGTAAAAGATGGATGTCAAACGGCTTGGGGAAAAAAAGAAAACCTGAGCGCCGGAGATAAAAAGTCTCTATGGATCAGAATGAACGAAAACTTAAAAATAAGGCGATTGGATTGTATGTGATTCACAAGAACCGTTTTCAAGTTTATACTTAAATCGGTTTTTGGGATGGCCTCTCTCCTGGCAAACAGGAGGGGGGCTTTTTTTATTTTTCCTCTTCGGCGGTTTTTCTTGTAAGATTCAAAGGAATTTTATATATTGAGAAACGAAATAACTCCCCCCCTGTTTCAAATATGTTTTATTCGAGCTTTGAGAGGCTATTAAATCAAAAATAAGTGGGAAAATGCATGCATTTTCCCACTTTTATCTATCCCTTTCGCCATCCACAAAGACTATAATATCCGGCCGGGTTCAGGCCGCAGCGCCGCCGGCCCGTCCTGGCTTTCCCTGATCTCATCCCCCCTTTTTCAGGCTGTGGCCTGTACGTTACCTTTTTAAAGCAAAACCACTACATTCTATGAAATCGAAAGGTTATCTGAACGGTCTTTTGGCAGGCGCCATATGCCTGCTTACGCTATGCGCTTCACCTCTCATTGCCGATAATGGATATGGAGAAAAAAGTGAGGGCTGGGACCAGGTTCCACCGACTGCCGTCTGCGACGACAAGCTGAACATTTCCCTTTCTTCCGGCGGTTCGGCCATCGTTTACGCTCATTCTTTTGACGAGGGCAGCTATGACAACTACTGCCTGCAGAGCATTAAGGTGAGGAGGATGGATACCCACTACGCTACTTTCGGCCCCTATGTCGTTTTCGATTGTGATGACATCGGCGAGGTGGTTTCCGTGGAATTACAGGCCAAAGACTGCGCGGGGAACACCAACTCCTGCTGGTCGGAGGTGCGGGTGGAAGATAAGCTCGCGCCCCGTATTCACTGCCCTTATGACAGGACGGTAGCCTGTGACGGCCTGTACAACTGGCCGGCTCTCGGGCAGGCCACCGCCACCGACAATTGCGGGGTGGCCAATATCAGCTTCACCGATACAGATAACACCGGTTCCTGCGGTACCGGCTACATCAACCGCAAGTGGGTGGCCAC
>CAYVVK010000224.1:0-1078 GCA_964454855.1 uncultured Phaeodactylibacter sp.
CCTGTCCTTTTTCGAGGCTGGCGATGATGGCGTCGCGCTGCTCGGCCAGGTCGCTCTCGATGAGTGCTTTGTGGGAGACCACGGCGTTTTTGATCTGCTCGTTGATCTTAACCACTTTGAACTCCATGGTTTTGCCCACGTATGAATCGTAATCGATGATGGGCTTGATGTCGATCTGAGAACCCGGCAGGAAGGTTTCCAGCCCGCCGCAATCGACGATCAGGCCACCCTTGGTCTTGCTGATCACGGTACCTTTGATCACGGTGCCATTGTCGTAAGAGTCGACGATATTCTCCCAGGCGCGCAGCAATTTGGCCTTGCGGCGGGAGAGCACCAGCTGCCCGCGGGCATCTTCCTGCTGTTCTACGTAGACTTCCACTTCGTCACCCACTTCCAGGTCAGGCGTATCGCGAAACTCGGAAGAAGAGACCAGGCCATCGGACTTGAAGTTGATGTCCAGCACAATGTCTCCATCCTGAATGGAGGTCACTTTACCCTTGACGATCTCGTTCTCGAGTACGGAGGTCAGTGTGGATTCGTACTGTTCGGTGTATTTTTCAACATCTTCTTCGGAGTAAGAAGTGCCAATGCCGGACTTGTTGCCCACAGACCAGTCAAAGTCATCGTGAGCAGTTCCTGTAATGGCGGGTTCGCCGATGAGTTCTTCGTCCTCATCTTCGTCCTCATCCTCTTCCTCATCGGAATCCTTATCGGAATCCTTATCTTCTACTTCCTCCTCGTCTTCCTCAGAGTCATCGCCGGAATCTTCTTCCTCGCCTTCTTCTGTTTCCGCAACGGGGGTAGCAGCTTCTGCTTCCTCTTCTTCAGTACCGGCAGTTTCCGCAACGGGGGTAGCAGCTTCTTCTTCCTCTTCTTCAGTACCGGCAGTTTCCGCAACGGGGGTAGCAGCTTCTTCTTTCTCTTCTTCAGTACCGGCAGTTTCCGCCTCTGCTTCAGCTGCAGGAGTGCTTTCTTCTGCTGTTTCTTCTTCTTTTTTGGTTTCAGGCGCTTCCGCCTTCTTTTCCTCAGCCGTATTTTCTACCGGCTGTTCTTCGGGCGTTTCCTGCCCTTCTTGTTC
>CAYVVK010000224.1:1088-9539 GCA_964454855.1 uncultured Phaeodactylibacter sp.
TTTGGTTAATGAATATTTTTTAGCGGGGCAAAGGTACGGCTTTTGCGCTGCAATTGAAAATAAAAAGAGCTGGAAATAAGAAGCTTAGCATCTTATTTTTTTCCCTTTTCCGGAGGCGCACAAAACAGATGAAAACTAAAATTTGTATTTTAGCCCTCGTCTTGAGATGAAATACCGGACACGTACTAATTTACCAAATGCGAAAAAACCACATAATCGTATGAATGACCAACGGCCATGGTTAAAAAACTATCCGAATGGCGTTCCCGCCAATATCAACCCGGATGCCTATCCCAGCCTGGTGGCTATGTTAGAGGCCACCTTCGACAAATACCGCAACCAGCCGGCTTATTCCTGCATGGGGAAAGAGCTGTCTTTCGACCAGATAGACAAGCAGTCGCGCCACTTCGGAGCCTACCTGCATTCGCGGGGGCTGGAGCCGGGAGATAAGATCGCCCTGATGATGCCCAACCTGCTGCAGTATCCCATCGCCTTGTTCGGCGCGCTGCGGGCAGGCCTGATCGTCGTCAATACCAACCCGCTGTACACGGCCCGGGAAATGCGGCATCAGTTTACCGACTCCGACGCCAAGGCTATCGTCATTGCTGAGAACTTTGCTTCCAACCTGGAACAGATACTGGGGGACACCAATATCAAAACCGTCATCACCACAAGTATCGGCGAATTGCTGGGCTTCCCGAAGAAGCACATCGTCAACTTCGTCGTTCGCAGCATCAAAAAGATGGTGCCCAAGTACGATATTCCCAATACCGTCAGCTTTTCCGAGGCCATCAGGCAGGGAAAGCGCTTCTCGCTCAAGGAGCAGCAGGGCAGCCCGGACGATGTGATCCTGCTGCAGTATACGGGAGGGACGACCGGCATATCTAAAGGCGCCATGCTCACCAACCGCAACCTGGTGGCCAACATGGAACAGATCCGCGCCTGGATGAGCCCTTTTTTGAAGAAGGGCGAAGAGATCGCCCTCTCCCCCTTGCCCATGTACCATATTTTTGCCTTTACCGTCAACTGCCTGGCCCTGATGAGTATCGGCACGCTGACCGTCCTGGTCACTAACGCCCGTGACCTGGGCTCGGTGATCAAGGCGATGAAAGACTATAAGATCTCCCTCATGACCGGCGTCAACACCCTGTTCAACGCCCTGGTCAACCACAAAGACTTCAGCTCGGTGGACTTCAGCAACCTCAAGGTCACCGTCGGCGGCGGCATGGCCGTTCAGCGCTCCGTAGCGGAGCAGTGGCAGAAAGTGACCGGCTGCTTCCTGTCGGAGGGCTACGGCATGACCGAATCCTCGCCGGTAGTGAGTGTGAATCCGCTGGACGGTACCGGCCGCCTGGGCACCATCGGCCTGCCCGTCTCCTCTACGGATGTGCGCATCGTCGACCGGCAGGGCAATGTGCTGGGCCCCGATCAGGCGGGAGAATTGCAGGTCAAGGGGCCACAGGTCATGAAGGGCTATTACAACCGGCCGGAGGAGACGGCAAAAACCGTGGTCGACGGCTGGCTCAATACCGGTGATGTAGCCACGATAAGCGAGGACGGCTTCCTGCAGATCGTCGACCGCAAGAAGGACATGATACTGGTATCGGGCTTTAATGTCTACCCGAATGAGATCGAAGAAGTCGTCGCTGCCCACCCCAAGGTGCTGGAGTGCGCCGCCGTAGGCATCCCCGACGAAAAATCCGGTGAAGTGGTAAAGCTGTTCGTGGTCAGGAAAGACCGCTCGCTAAAGGAAAAGGAGGTCATCGATTACTGCCGGGAAAACCTCACCGGCTATAAGGTGCCGAAAAAAGTAGAATTCCGCGATGAACTGCCCAAGACGAATGTGGGTAAGATCCTGCGCCGCAAGCTGCGGGAAGAAACGGCCGACAAATAAAACGACAATATGGCTTCTGAAAAAATAGACGCATCAAAAGCGCCCAAACCCGTCGGGCTGTATCCGCACGCCCGGCGGGCAGGGCAGTTCCTCTTCCTCTCCGGCATCGGGCCCCGCGAGCCCGAAACGGACGCGGTGCCCGGCCTGAGCCAGAGTGCGGGCGGCAATTACACGGCCTTCGATTTCGAGGCCCAGTGCCATTCCGTTTTCCGGAATGTGCGCCGGGTGCTGGAGGCCAGCGGCGCCCAATGGGAAAACCTGGTGGACGTCACGGTTTTCCTAACCAACATGCAGCGGGATTTTCATACCTACAACCGCATCTACGCAGAATACTTCAAAGATAACCAGCCCTGCCGGACCACGGTAGGCATTGACGCTTTACCTACGCCCATTGCCATCGAGTTGAAATGCATCGCTGTACTGGAGGATTGACCTGTTTATCCGCCATAGCCGCCAGGCGACGGCGGGCCGCCTTCAATTCAGCCTAACCGGGGCCGTAAGCTTAAACTGCGGTATGCCTACCTGGAATTCATGGCCCTCGGCATCCTTTTTCATCAGGTAGGCGCCGTGCATTTTGCCGATGCCGGTGCTCAGGTCGCACCAGGAGGAGTACTCGTGGGTGTCTCCCGGAGCGAGTACGGGTTGCTTACCGATCACCCCCTCTCCTTCCACTTCCCGTATGTTGCCGTTCGAATCCCAGATAAACCAATGGCGCCGCAGGAGCTGCACCGTATCGGTGCTCATGTTCTCGATGGTGACGCGATAGGAGAAAATATACCGATGCAGGGCAGGGCGGGAGTAGGCCGCCTGATAGGCCGGTACTACGCTAACCCGTATGCCATTGGTGATGAGGGTTTCCATTACGATTGCTTTGTGAATTGCTCAACGATCTGTTCTGCCCGGGCAAGGGCTTCACTTAACACATCATTAACCAGGACACGGTCGAATTTGTTCTCGTATTTCATCTCTTCATCGGCGCGCGCCATGCGTTTATCCAGGGTTTTTTCGTCTTCCGTCCTGCGGGCATTCAGGCGCTGGCGGAGGGCCTCCTTAGAAGGCGGTTTTATGAATATGGCCAGCGACTCCTCCGGATATTTTTGCTTGATGCTCATTGCGCCTTTGACATCGATATCGAAAATGATGTGCTTGCCCGCTGCCCACAGGCGCTTGATCTCGCTCTTCAGGGTGCCGTAGAACAAGCCGTTGTATACCTCTTCCCACTCTACAAAGGCATCTTCCTGTATGAGTTCCTGAAAGCGCTCGCGGCTGATGAAGTAATAATCTTCGCCTTCGGTTTCGTGGGGCCGCTTTGGCCTGGTGGTGGCGGAAATGGAAAAGGCCAGGTTGTCAAAATGGCCCAAAAGGTGATGGACTATTGTAGTTTTGCCGGCGCCGGAAGGCGCGGCAAAAAGCAATAACTTACTCATACGGAGTTGGCGACTTGTTCTTTAATTTTCTCTAATTCATCTTTCATGCCCACAACAAGGCGCTGTATTTCGGAGGAGTAGGCTTTGGCGCCCATGGTATTGATCTCGCGGCCCATTTCCTGGCTGATGAAGCTCAGCTTGCGGCCTTTCTGGGGCTGGGGCTTGCTTATCACCTCCAGAAAATACTTACAGTGCTGCTCCAGGCGTACCTTTTCCTCGGTAATGTCTATTTTTTCCAGGTAGAAAAGGATCTCCTGTTCGAAGCGGTTCTCGTCTACCTTGTCCTTACCCAGGTATTCTTCGAGGTTTTGGTGCATGCGCTGTCGCAGGCGGGTGATGCGCTCTTCCTCGTGGGGGTTAAGCTGGTTCAGGTAACCGGTAATGTTGTTGACGCGCAGGCGCATGTCCTCCTCCATGGCCGAGCCTTCTGCCCGGCGGTAGTTTTCGAAATTGTCGATGGCCTTATTGAGGGCATCCAACACGGCCTGCCATTCCTTCTCGTCGATGGAATCAGCGGCGGAAGCCACCACATTGGGCAGGCGCAGGATGGCCTGCAGCATGTCTCCGGAGGGAATGTTCAGCTCAGCGGTGAGTTTGGACAACTCCCGGTGGTACTTGCGGAACAGCGCTTCATTGAGGCCATACTCATCTCCTCCCTGCGGAGAACTCGCCTCTATGTTGAGGTCGACCTTCCCCCGGTCTACCCGCTCGGCGATGAGCCGGCGCAGGTCCGGTTCCTTTTCCTTATAATTTTGTGGCAACTTAATGCGCACGTCGGTGTATTTGCTATTGAGTGATCTTATCTCCACCTTGATGGCCTTATCGCCGAAGGTGTGAGATACCCTACCATAGCCGGTCATTGAAAGAAGCATATATCTGTTTTTGGCACTTCGCAAAGATATACCCCTTTAGGGAAAGTTAAAGTCTTTGCAAAATAAGTTTGCCCGGGGGTAGTAGATTATTTGAGAAGCCTGCCGGCCCTGTTCAGCACGGCGAAGGTGTAACAACCTTTCTGAGTCAGTCAACACCGGGTATCCCAAAATTAAAACCTGTCATTTCTCCCTGAGATGAAATAATATTTCAGGCATCCTCTTTTCGGGCGGCTCTTTTTTCATAACCAGTTGAGTGTTAGGCAAAAATTATTGAAATAAAATAAAGCATAATTTTCTATTAATGAATAAAATTCCGAAATTTGCCACTCATTTGTCAAAACAAAAATTGTGTGTAACTCACTATAAACCAATTACTAACGATGAGAAAAGCTGATTTGGTTGCAGCAATTTCAGAGAAAACTGGTGTACCGAAAGTTGACGTTTTAGTAACGCTGGAAACCTTTTTCAAGGAAGTAAAGAACTCTCTGGCCGAGGGTGAAAATGTTTACGTTCGCGGATTTGGCTCCTTCGTCATTAAGAAAAGAGCGAAAAAGATAGGCCGTCATATCAAGAAGAACATCGCTATCGAGATCCCCGAGCACTATATACCGGCTTTCAAGCCCGCAAAGGTTTTTGTCGAGCAGGTGAAAGATAATGTAGACTCTCTTCCCGGCGAAGACGAGTAGGCCTGGCCGTAACGCGCCGCTTGAAAGAGAAAGCTGCGGTTACGGAAATTTTAATCAATGCCCATGACGAAATTGCAATGGGGGATAGTCGCTTCGGCAATAGCCTTGTTTTTTGTGATCTATTTCGGATGCGATACCCGCCCGAAAGATATTGCTGCCCTCGAAACGTCGAGAGCACTGGCTGCTGAAAGCACCGACATTACCACCCTGCTTGGAGAGGCAAGGGCCGGCCTGAGCAGCACCGCGTCCAACAACATACTGGCTCTGGAAACAGAACTGGAGAGTGCCCCTTCCGATTCCGCCAGGGCGGAAGTGTTCAAACGGCTATCCAGCCGTTGGTATGAATTGGGCCATCCGGCTGTAGCCGGATATTACGCCCAGCAGGTGGCCGAGATCGAGAATACCGAAGAAAGCTGGTCCATTGCGGGCACCACTTACTCCATCTGTATTCAACGGGCCGAAGAGCCCCGGGCCCGGGACTTTTGCACCGGCCGGGCGATACAGGCTTTCGAAAACGCCATTTCCATTAATCCGGGCAATACCGCGCACCGGGTAAACCTGGCTTTGGCCTATACCAGCAACCCTCCGCCTGATGACCCGATGAAAGGGGTGTTGATGCTGAGGGATTTAAACCAAAAGGCCCCTGATAACGTTCTCGTTTTGAATGCTCTGGCAAGGCTTGCCCTTCAAACAGGGCAATACGGCCGGGCAGCCGAGCGCCTCGAGCGCGCGCAACAGCTCGAGCCAGATGACATCAATACGATCTGCCTCTTGTCTCAGGCCTACGAAGGGCTTGGCGAAACCGCCAAAGCTCAGGAGTTCGCGCAAAAATGCCGATCCCTACAACGGTAGGCCTAATATTGTGAACCCGTTTTACTACATTTTTTAATTTTAAAAAGGATAAACATATGCCTTGTGGAAAGAAAAGAAAAAGACATAAGATTGCCACGCACAAACGCAAAAAGCGCCTGCGTAAAAATCGCCATAAGAAGAAGAATCGATAGATGATTTTTGGTATGAGGTACGCTATGCCTGAGGCTTAAAAAAGCTGTTGCCCACCTGGCAAGCCTGTATAAGTAAAAGCGCATTGCCTTGAGCACCTCGGCCCTGGCCTTAAAAAAAGAAACAATTGCAGGGTAATGAAGTGAGGCCCGTTGAAGTTGCCTCACTCCTCCCCTGTAACAGGCTTACCGCAGTATTTTCCTGGCAGCATCACGGTTGCCGAACATTAGTGAAGCGAAAACTGAGGATGGTGAGCCAAAATCTATTTGCCGATTAAGTGAGAGAAAAAGTAACGGGCGTAGTTCCCTACGAAAAGCCAGAAAAGAATATAGTGCTGAATTGAAAGCGATCTAATCCCCATTGAGACAGCAGAAAGTATACTTGAACTAAGGTAATTCGCCCTTCCTGATGATTTCTCTTACCTGATAGCCGGCAGGCCCGACACAGGGGTGAAAATAGGCCAACAGCCCTTTTCCTGCTGAAGCAGCAGATGTTCCTCATGCCAGTCATTTCTTGCTTATTGCACTACTTCCGGCACAACAGGCCATGGCTTCATGCCACTCTATTTCCTGCCTCCGTACCGGTGCTGTAGCGCTGCAGCAGAAAAAGTTATTCCCGTGGAAAAAGAACTGATTATTAATTCTACCCCCACGGAAGTTGAAATTGCCCTTTTGGAGGATTCCAAATTGGTCGAACTGCATTATCAAAAGACCAACGACAACTTCACGGTAGGGGATATATTCCTGGGCAGGATAAAGCGGCTGATGCCCGGGTTAAATGCCGCATTCGTAGATATTGGGCACAAGAAAGATGCCTTCCTCCATTATACTGACCTGGGGCCTAAGCTGCGCTCCCTGCTCAAGTTTACCAATAGCGCCATGTCGGGTGGCATGCCTTCGCATACGCTCGACAATTTCAAGATGGAGCCGGATATCATCAAGACTGGCAAGATCGACCAGGTACTGAGCAAGAAACAACCCATTCTCATCCAGGTCCTCAAAGAACCCATCTCCACCAAAGGGCCGCGCCTGAGCTGTGAGATCACGCTGCCGGGCCGTTACCTGGTGCTGACCCCCTTTGCCAATATCGTTGCCGTCTCCAAGAAGATCGCCAACGCGGAAGAGCGCAAGCGCCTGCAGCTCCTGGTGGAAAGCATCCGCCCGAAAAACTTCGGGGTCATCGTGCGTACCGCTGCCGAGGGCAAAAAAGTGGCCGACCTGCACGAAGAGATGATCCTGATCATGAGTAAATGGGAGGACATCTTCCGGCAGATGCACAAGGCCAAGCCTCCGCTCAAATTGCTGAGCGAGCTCGACAAAACGTCCAGCATACTGCGGGATATCCTCAGCGATTCCTTCAACCGCATCGTCGTCAATGACAAACAGATGTTTCAGAACATCCGCGGGTATATGGAATCCATCGCTCCGGAGCAGGTCAAGATCGTCAACCTGCACCGCGGAAACCGCCCGGTATTTGATGCGCACGGCGTAACCAAACAGATCAAGGCCTCCTTCGGCAAAACAGCCACCATGCCCAGCGGGGCCTACCTCGTCATCGAGCATACGGAGGCCATGCACGTCATAGACGTCAACAGCGGCCATAAAATGGCAAGCAACAACCAGGAGGAGGCCGTCATGCGGGTCAACCTGGAAGCGGCAGAGGAGATCGCCCGGCAGATGCGCCTGCGCGATATCGGCGGCATCATCATCATCGACTTCATCGATATGAAAAAGGCCGAACAGAAGCGACAGTTGCTCAAGGCCATGCGCCAGTTCATGAAAAAAGACCGCGCCCAGCATACCATTCTGCCCCTGAGTAAGTTCGGGCTCATGCAGATCACCCGACAGCGGGTACGCCCCGAGGTGAAGATCAATACGGCGGAGGTCTGCCCCACCTGTAACGGAACCGGTAAGATCAATGCTTCCATTCTGGTGGTGGATGAACTGGAGCGCGACCTGAACTTCATCGTCCAGTCCCGGCCCAAATCAAAGATCAAGCTGACGGTACACCCCTTTATCGAGGCTTACCTCAAAAAAGGCTGGCCCAGCACTCAGATGCGTTGGTATCTGAAGTTCTACAAGTGGGTGCGCATCCAATCGGATAGCGACTTCTACCTCACCAAGTATCGCTTCTACGACGAGAACGACGACGAAATCCGGCTCAATTGAATCTTTTCAAGCGTAAACCATCAACCCCGCACCCGCCAGGCGGGGTTGATGGTTTTACCGATTATGCCGGCCTTCTGCCTCCCTGCCCGGCAGTTTCTTTTCCCCAAAGGCAACTATTCAGCATGGGGTTAAAAGTAACCCCAAAGTATAAAAACACCATCAGCGGGCAGGAGCCCAGGCCTTACCCGGCACTTTCGGCAGATGCCCCTCCTGTTCCATAGGAGCCATAGAGGCTTCCGACATGGGACAGCCGCAATTCCAGGACTTACAGGCTGATAAAGATAGGATTATAAGCAGCAGGACACTCCCTCTCCAAGGTTTCTTCATTTCACTCTTTTTTCCTATTTTTAACGTGAGTTCGGGATAAAATTGATGGTAAATCGTTGCAATTGCAGTTCGCTG
>CAYVVK010000225.1:0-8972 GCA_964454855.1 uncultured Phaeodactylibacter sp.
TTCCAGGTCTTTCAGTATGGTGTCCAGCAGGTGGATGGCCTGCAGGATGTATTCTCCCTTATTGAGCATCACGCATTCGGCGCGCTGCGCCATGGCGGCGTCTGTGATCTCCGCCCGTGAGGGGATGCCCCGTTTGGCCATATTCTCCAGTACCTGCGTGGCCCAGATGTCGGGAATATGGGCCGACTGGCAGAGCGAGAGGATCTCTTCCTGCACCCGGCCGATATTCTCCCAGCCCGCCTCGATGGCCAGGTCGCCCCGGGCGATCATCACGCCCACGGGGTGTACGCGCATGCCTTCCAGGAGGATCTCCAGCAGGTTGTTGAAGCCATTGCTGGTCTCTATCTTGAGAATGATGCCCAGCTTGTCTTTGGCATCCAGGGCTTCCAGCTCATCGATCAGGTCGCGCACGTCCTGCACGTTGTTGACGAAAGACATGTTGGCCACATCGGCGAAGGCGGCGACGAACCTGAGGTCACGTTTGTCTTTCGCCGACAGGCCGCGGATGGCCAGCTGGCTTTCCGGCAGGTTGATGCCTTTATCCGCCCTGAGCTTCCCTCCACCTTCCTTGGTGTGCAGGATCTCCACCCGGATCTCATCGCTGCTTACCTCCACGATCTTTCCCCGTATCATGCCGTCGTCAAAGAGGATGGGTTCCCCCACCTGCACCTCGCCGAAGATCTCTTCGGCGGTGCAGGAAATGTGGCCCTCCCGGAGCAATTCGCCCTTCTCGTCGTATTCCGCGGGCTCGCCCGGCTCATGCGATTTGTGGATGCGCAGGATATCTCCCGGGTTGAGGATGATGGGCGATTCCACTGCCGGCAGTTCGCCGATCTCGAAAGGCCGGGATTTTTTCTTTTTGTCGCGATAGAGGAACATGCCCTTTTCGAGGTAGGTGGTGCGGAAGCATTCCGCCTTGCAGCCATCATTCAATACTTCTGTGATCACGAACTCGCGCTTTTTATGGCGAGCGTCGCGCAGGTACAGTTTATTGCCGGCCTCCAGGGTTTTCAGGCCAGCACTGGAAATAGGCACGTGGGGCAGTTCGAATTCCGGGTGAGGCGCCGGGCCTACCCATACTTCAACAGCTTGTATGATGCGGCCGTAAATGTCTTTCTGCGGGCGGTATTTCCGCACCTGCGGGCCCGGCACGAGTTCTCCGGTACGGATCTTGGGCCCCGCCAGGTCCATGGCCACCCGGCATTTGCGATTGAGCTTTTTGGAGGCCTTGCGCACATGATCGATCATCTTTTTCCACTGCTCCGGGCCGTCGTGCGCGCAATTGATGCGGGCGCAATTCATGCCCTGTGCCACCATCTGGCGCACCAGCTTGTAATTGTCGGCCGCCTCGCTGGGCAGGGTCACCATGATGCGCGTACGGCGCCCCTTGGCCCGAAAGCCCAGCAGGCTCTTGGCATTGCCCCGCATAATGCGGTTGCCCTCCTGTATCGACAGGCCCGCGGCTTGTATGTTTATGGGTTCGTCTTTCAGGACGGCCTGAAGGATGGAGCGGGTGATGTAAAGGCTGGCCATGGTATGGCTCTCCGCCTTGGCCAGGCGTGAGATCCCCATCCATCCCAGGCGTTTCTGCAGCTCCCGGATGTCATCGCCGCGCATGGCCCGGTAGTAGATCAGGTTGCGCGCCGAGCGCCGGAACTTGGGATGCACTTGCTCCAACTGCATCTTGTACTTAGCTTCCAGCTCTTTGGCCTGAGCGATAATGCGCTCCACATGCTCGAGCATTTCCTTGATATTTTCCTTCTTCCAGGGCATATTATGGATTTTGGCTTAAAATCTCTTTATGGAATACACCTGCTTCTGAGTAGTGGTTCGCAAAACCGTCAGGCAGGCCCTTCATCACCTGGCCATAAATTATACTGTTTCCCCGGAAATGTTTCACTGATGATTGTCACCTGTTTCCAGTATGCAGTCCCCCAGTCCCCAAGTCCCCTAGTCTCCAGTATGCAGTGGGCAGTCCCCCAGTCCCCTAGTCTCCAGTATGCAGTGGGCAGTCCCCAAGTCCCCTAGTCTCCAGTATGCAGTGGGCAGTCCCCCAGTCCCCTAGTCTCCAGTATGCAGTGGGCAGTCCCCAAGTCCCCTAGTCTCCAGTATGCAGTGGGCAGTGGGCAGTCCCCAAGTCCCCTAGTCTCCAGTACAAAGTCTCCCGGCCACCTACTCTCCAATCCGCTGCTTCGCCCAGGCCACCGTCTCGTCGAACCAGGCGTCGAGCCGCGGGTTGCCGCCCCGGATGCGGGCCACCACCTGAATGCTGTTCTCCAGGTAATTCACTTTTTTCTCCAGCGGCCAGTCCAGTGGATAGGTGAGGATATCCCGTATATTGGTCGACTTGTCCACAATGCGGATCTTACGCGCTTTCTCGCTCAGCTGATCCGCTTTTTTTACCTGCAGCCATTTGCGTTCCATATAGGGAATGCTCATATCGTCGGTGAGTTCCAGCACGATATCTGCCACCTCCCGGCCGAAACGGGCGGCCAGTTCTTCGTAGGTAGCATCCGTATCCTCCAGCACATCGTGCAGCAGGCCTGCCAGCAGCAGGGGTTCGTCGCGCTCTCCTCCGATACGGATGAGTGCTTCCGCCACTTTCAGCAGATGGTTCAGGTAGGGAAGCTTATCGTAGCCCGCCCGCCGCTGATACTGGTGCTTAAGGGCTGCAAAGACAGCGGCATCCATTAATTTCGGCAAAATATCAGTTGCCATAATCTTCCTTTTCGGCCCGGCTTACTTCCAAAGCGGAACAGCAATATACTAATATCGGGGTACAAGCAGTACATGACAAGCGGCCTCCTGCTCAAAAAATCCCTCCTGCTGCCCAAAAAAACGGCTGCCGGGAACTCTTACCTGGACAGTATGGTATAGTATGCAGAAATGATCACCCGCAAACCAGCCATGAAAAAGATCTATCACACCCTTCTGGAAGCCCTCAATGGGGAGGAAAAGAACTTCACTTCCGGTAGCATCAACCGGGCCATCGTCCTCTTGTCTATTCCTATGATCCTGGAAATGATCATGGAATCGCTCTTTGCAGTGGCCGATGTCTTCTTCGTGTCCAGGGTAGGAGTAGATGCCGTAGCCACCGTCGGCCTGACCGAATCGGTGGTCACCCTGGTATATGCCACAGCCATCGGAATCAGCATGGCCGCCACGGCCATGGTGGCCCGGCGGGTAGGGGAAAAGCAGCCGGAAAAGGCCGCCCGGGCCGCTGCCCAGGCCATGTCCATTACCCTGGTGCTTTCCATTGCCATCGGCATTCCGGGCTATATCTTTGCAGAAGACATACTGCGGCTTATGGGCGGCTCGGAAGAGCTGATCGCCTCGGGTGTGGGGTACACGCGCATCATCCTGGGCTCCAATGCCGTCATCATGTTCCTTTTTCTGCTCAACGGCATCTTCCGTGGAGCGGGAGACGCAGCCATCGCCATGCGGTCGCTCTGGCTGGCCAACCTCATCAATATCATCCTCGACCCACTGCTGATCCTCGGCATCGGCCCTTTCCCGGAAATGGGCGTGGAGGGAGCTGCCGTGGCCACCTTTATCGGGAGAGGCATAGGCGTGATGTATCAGTTGTATCGGCTGTTCGGTAAAACGGGCATCATCAAACTGCGGCGCGAACACTTCACGCTGGAATGGAGCATCATCCGCCGCATCAGTAAAGTAGCCGCTACCGGAGCAGGACAGTTTCTGATCGCTTCCGCCAGCTGGATATTCCTCATGCGGATCATCTCTCACTTCGGCAGCGAGGCCGTCGCAGGTTATACCATTGCCATCCGCCTGATCGTATTCACTATTCTGCCTTCCTGGGGGCTGGCCAATGCCGCCGCCACCCTGGTAGGGCAAAACCTGGGCGCCGGCCAACCGGAGCGGGCGGAACGCTCCGTCTGGCAATCTGCTTTCTACAACATGATATTCCTGCTATCGGTATCGGTGGTGTATTTCCTCTTCGCCACACCCATCCTGGGCCTGTTCAATACCGAACCGGCCGTGCTCGAGGCAGGTGTCATGAGCCTGAGGATCATCTGCGCGGGCTATGTCTTCTTCGCATACGGCATGGTCATCAGCCAGGCCTTCAACGGCGCCGGCGATACGCGCACTCCTACCATCATAAACTTCTTCTGCTTCTGGCTGATGGAGATCCCCCTCGGTTACTGGCTGGCCATAAAGATGGGCTGGGGGCTGGCCGGCGTCTGCTGGTCCATCGCCATCAGTGAAACGGCACTGGCACTGGCCGCCGTGCTCATCTTCCGGCAGGGGCGGTGGAAAGCGGTTGAGATCTGAAAATGCAAGTTGCCGGGCAACTTGCTAAAGGTAAAATGCGAAAATTTGAAGGTAAAAGGGGCTCTCTCATGGCTGCTCCGCAGGCATAGCCGATGGACTCCTTTCGCCTTTTTGCAGTTTTACCTTATTCGCCTTTTTCACCTTTCCCAAACCTCTTCTCCACCGCCTCTCTCCGGTACCGGAAAATCTCTTCCACCCGCTTTTCCACGAAAAGAGCATCCGCCAATGCCCCGATCGGGCCATAGGGTACCTTGTAGTGCAGCAGGTCTCGCATCAGCACGCCGTGCTCCTGCTCTGAAAAATGGTGTTCGTGATGCCAGATGGCGTATGGGCCAAGGCGCTGCTCGTCAACAAAATACCGTCCCGGTTCGATGTGGGTGATCTCGGCCAGCCAGTCCAGTTTGATTCCCAGCAGGGGGCTCATTTTGTACTGTATAAGCATGCCCTCATACATCTCCGCCCCTCCGGCCGGCGAGAGGATCTCGAAGGCCATGTCTTCCGGTGTAATACTATCAAGGTTCTCCGGGCGGGAGAAGAAATGCCAGGTTTCTTCCAGAGAACGGGGAATGAACTGCTCCCACTCCTTTCTTCGTATTCTCATATTTGTTTGTAAGGATGGTGTTGACACAAAAAATTGGCAATCAATAGGTAAAATATAAAGCAAAATACCCTTTATGGGGTAGGAACACTTCGGTTTTTAACATATTATACATTTATATATTCAAAAAATACCCTCTTTATGGTATGTCTTCTATGCCTGGAAATTATATCTTTGTTGCAAGTGGAATTAAATTTAAACAACCGATTAGAACCAAAAACTAAATTCCACTCTAAAGAAACAAATTATTCAATCCCTTAAACTGCATAATCCCATGACTAAACAGGCTACTCCTGCTTTAAAAAGGTTACGCTTTCCCTCCTGTTGTAGTTTTCACGATCTTTATCAGGCAAATTCCCTTATCAACAAGGCTATTTCTTTACACAGCTGCTAAATGCCATTGCTTTTTGGCAATGCCCTGGTTTAGCGAGCAAGCCTTATTTGCGTAACAAAGATCACTGCAATGCGAGCCTCAACCCTCATACGCCTTCTTACTTTAGCCCCGCTTCTGGCCTGTGGCCCATCAGGCTGGAGCCAGGGCCCGGCCATGGCTGCCGAGGACGGTTTCCGGCTCGATGGAACGCATCAGGTAACCTATTGCCTGCAGCAGGAAGATGCCGTCCCTCCCGTCGTTTTTGCTCCCGGAGAGCGTAATGTGGTACTCTCCTATGAAGACGAATACTTCCAGCTGGGTTATGCAGTTTCCGGATTTCAAGAATATTTCGCGCCGTCCCGCTGGACGGCCAGCAAGATACAAGGTGACGGTGGGGTAGATGTCACCGGAGCTCCCAATTCCATATTGGTTGAAGGGGCCAATACGGCTTCAGTTATCGTTGCCCCCGGAAGCGCGGCATCCTACGGGATCGCCATTCCCGCCGAAGGGTACGTAACTTTTGACTGGAGTTATATTGGGGGCTCCAATCTAATAAACCAGCAGTTCTGGATCGAGGTCAATGGAGAACGCGTCGAATACATGGCGGAAAACCACACCGCAGGCAACTTCTTCTCCGGCCTTGTATTCCCCGGCGACCGGCTGTCGCTCAACGTCAGCACGGAAGAACGAGGGTTCAAGGTGCTGCTGTCCAATTTCACCCTTCTCACCAATGCCATTGGGCTCGTCGAACGCCGCTGGGCCGCTACCAGCGCCAGTGGCAGGCAGGCGCAGTTCAATCAGCTGGTGAGCATCAAAAAGCCGGATTTTACCAAAGTGGTATTCCCCGGTAATTATGACGGAATAGAGTATCCCATCTTCGGGTATGGTTCTTCCATAGAGCCCGGCTGGTCCGGCTATCCCGTCATTGACGAAGATGGCTCCCTGGCCACTACGCACGACCAGTACCCCCTGGCCGGCGATGCCTGCAGTTTTCACGTCAAGTGGGAAGATGAGATGCTCTATGACAATGGCATCTGCATCGTCTTCCGCCACTGGTTCGTAAGCGATCACTGCAGCGATAATGTGCAGGAGCATACACAGATCCTGAAAATCAGAGGAGGATGCCCCCAAACGGACAACCCCCTGCCCTACGGGCAGTTCGGTATCCCCGACAACAGTGCCGGCGGCCATCCCGCAGACATCAACCGGGCCTTTACCGGGCTTTCGGCCAGCACCGGGGCCTTTCCGGTTTCTCCGGACAGCCTGCTACAGCCAGGCCCGGCACGCGAAATACCAGATTGAAAACATGAAAATAAAGAACTGTTAATTTTAGTAGGTTTGTAAAGGGTTTCTCATACAGGACTACCGGCAGAGAGCCTCGGCTCTCTGCCTTTTTTTCAAGAAACTTCGCATAGTATCAATATGGCATCTGGTGAGTGTTTTCACCGGTTGATCAGCCGGAACTGTTTTTTGTTTCATGGCGCATAAAAAAGGGTAGCTGTTTCAGCCACCCTTTTTTATTATTCCCCGGCAGATTTGCTTAATTTATCCCCAAAACCACAACCCATGGCAGAACAAGGCCTGTTTTCAGAATTCCCCCCAACTTCCAAAGAGGCGTGGCTGGCCAAAATGGAAAAAGACCTCAAGGGAAAGCCCCTCAAAGACCTGTACTGGCAACTGGAAGAGCAGGTCGAACTGGCTCCCTTTTACCATCCCGACGACCGCAGCGGCGAACCGCCGCCGCCGCTTTCCGCCGGCCGCTCTTCCAACGACTGGGAGATCGGTGAATACATCGACGTCAAAGATATTGCTCAGGCCAATAAAGATGCGCTGGAAGGCCTGCAGGGCGGTGTGGAAGCCCCACTCTTCCGCCTCCATTCCCCGCTCTCCGGCGGACAGCTGGAGCAATTGCTACAGGGCATCGAACTGGCCTATGCCTCCGTACACCTGGGAGAGTATTATACCGAAAAGGCCCCCTGGGAACTCTTCAGGCAGCTCACTGCCCTCGTCGAAAAGCGCGGCTTCGACAGCCAGGCCGTGGCCGGCTCCATGGACTTCGACCCCCTGCTGGACTGGAGTACGCCGCCCCTGGAAAAACTGGCGGAACTCATCCGTCACTGCCGGGACAATATGCCGCGCTTCCGCCCTTTCCAGGCCAACGCCCACCGCTTCCATTCCGGTATCGAGAACACTTCTGCCGAATTGGCCCTTACCATCGCCAAAGGCAGCGAGTACCTGGCCCGGCTTTCGGAACTGGGCCTGGCCGCCGACACGGTGAACGCCCACATGCAATTCTCCATCGCCCTCAGCCAAAGCTACTTCGTGGAGATCGCCAAACTGCGGGCCCTGCGCCTGCTGTGGGCCAACGTGATGAAAGCCTACGGCAAAGAAGCACAGGAGCCTTTCATCGTGGCTCACTTCGCCAAAGAGAGCCAGGACGATAATCCAAATACCAATATGATTCGCGCCAGTACTCAGGCCATGTCGGCCGTGATCGGCGGTGCGAACCGGCTGTATGTGCTGCCCGCCAATTATGCCCTTAAGGAAGACAGCACTTCCTTTACCCGCCGCATCGCCCGCAACGTGCAACACCTGCTTAAAATGGAAAGCCACCTGCACCGCGCCGTTGACCCCGGGGCCGGAAGCTTCTATATCGAAGAGCTCACCGGCAAGCTGGCGAGCCAGGCCTGGGCCCAATTCAAGGAACTGGAGGCAAAAGGAGAGTTTAAGTAAGCCTGGACGCCTGGACGTCAAAATAAAAAAGCCGATAGGAAAAAATCCCTATCGGCTTTTCTATTTTGTTGGGACCGAAAATTTACTCGGGCAGGATCACGGTATCTATCGCGTGTATCACGCCATTGGTGCCTTGTACATCAGTAGCAATGATGGTAGCCTGATTGGCGCCGGCGATGATCATGGGATTCTCTCCCTTCAGGTCTATAGTGAAGGATTCATTCGCCAGAGTAGTCACCTGCATGCCATCCATAAGGTCGGTAGAGCGAACGTTACCGGCGTCAGTGACGTGGTACAACAGTACTGTTTCCAACACTTCGGTAGGAATATCGCCCACCCCATTCCAGTCGTCGTTGCTATCGAGCAGCGCCTGGAAAGCCGCATTGGTCGGAGCAAATACGGTGAACGGCCCGTCGCCATTCAATACGCTCACGAAGTCTGTGTTGAGCCCGCTGGCGGTAAGTGCAGCGACCAGGGAGGAGAAATTCGGGTCGGCAAGGGCAAAAGTAACGATGTTAGCCGGGGCAATTACAGCGCTAACGGCATGGATGACACCATTGTCCACCTCATTGTCGGCACTGGTTACAGAAGACTCTCCGTTGACCGTCACCCCGTTGTCCACTTCAATGAACAAGCTCAGAGTAGCGTCGCCAAAGCCGGAGGGGCTGATGGTCGAATAATAACCTGTGGCTAAGTCTGCGGAAGTAACGTTGCCCACCAGTACGTGGTTAGTCAACACTGCCTCGAGTACTCCGGCGGGCGTGTTTTCTATAGTATTGGTGCCGGCGGCGGCCAGAAAAGCTTCGAAAGCATCGTTGTTCGGTGCAAATACAGTAAAGGGGCCGTCGCCACTCAGGTCGTCATCCAACCCGGCTTTCACAACGGCCTCAGCCAGCATACTGAAATCGGGGTTTTCCAAAGCGAAATCTACGATGGTCGTAGGTTCGGTAACGACAGGATCATCATCTTCATTAT
>CAYVVK010000225.1:8982-9513 GCA_964454855.1 uncultured Phaeodactylibacter sp.
CGTTACGGACGCAAACAGCAAAAGGCTTGATAGCCAAAGCATTGACTTTTTCATGCTTGTGGTTTTAATTTTTGGTAATAGAGAATTGTTGTCACTTTCAGGAGCCTAACGGAATGCAGGGGGAAGTGTTTAAGCTCGGAGGTGGAATGGGAGGGCTAATCCCGCTTTTGCTCAATTGCTTACATTTCGATGGCCTGTGCCCGATTTATTGAACATAACGGGCAATAATTCTGGAGAGCGATTCCGCCAGGCGGCCGTGCAGCAGGCGGTCGTCGGGCTGCCAGGCAGAGCCTTCCTGCCAAAGTAAAGGAGAAACGGCAACGCCCTCCACCCTGGCTTCTGCGGCAGCAAAGGCTTTTGGAAAAACGCCCTCCCGGGAAGAGGGCAATATCAGTATGGGCGCCTGAGGATGCGCCTGCCGAATGCGCTGCGCCAGCTTGAGGAGGTTGCGGGAAAAGGTTCCCGGCGCCGTGCCCTTTCGTTCATCGGCACGGCCTACTTCGAGAACGGCGCAGGCCAGCGGCTGCTCCA